>JBIKMI010000154.1:0-6833 GCA_044359285.1 Kiritimatiellia bacterium | reverse complement strand
CAGGGGCGGTGGGGACCCACGCCCATATTGATCCTTTCGTGGAACAGTATGTCTGTAAAAAGCTGGGGCTGAAGCCGGCGGCCATTTCCACCCAGATACTGCAACGTGACCGCCATGCGGAATATATGTCGGCGGTGGCCCTGGTCGGGGCGTCGGTAGATCGCTGGGCCACGGAATTCCGGCATTTGCAGCGGACCGAAGTGCTGGAGGTGGAGGAGTATTTTGGCGAGGAGCAGAAGGGCTCTTCGGCCATGCCGCATAAAAAGAACCCCATTACCGGTGAAAAATTGTGCGGACTGGCCCGGTTGCTTAGGGGGAACCTGGTGGCGGCTCTGGAAAATGTGGCGCTCTGGCATGAGCGGGATATTTCCCACTCCTCCGTTGAACGCGTCATTATGCCCGATAGCACCATTGCCCTTGATCATATGCTGGTCGGACTGGAAAAGTTGACCCGCAACATGCTGGTCTCGCCGGAGCGGATGAAGGCCAATCTCAACCTGACCCATGGATTGATTCATTCCCAGCAGGTGCTCCTGATGCTCACGCAGAAGGGGTTTACCCGTGAGCAGGCGTACCGGATGGTGCAGACGCACGCCATGGCCTCCTGGAATACCAAACAGAGTTTGCGCGCCCTGATCGAGGCTGATAAGGAAATCATGACCAAGGTGACGGCCGCCGATCTCAATCAGGTGTTCAATCTGGCCACTCATTTCAGGGATGTGAACCGGACATTTAAGGCTGTTGGGCTGTAAAAAGGCGGAGCATTTAAGGCTGTAGGCTGTAGACTGTTAGGAAAAATCATGCGCGACCACACGAAATCGAGAGCTTTTGAACTGGCCGACGAAGTGGCTCTGATGATTTATCAAGTCACGCAAAAATTTCCTAAAGAAGAGGTATATGGTTTGACCTCCCAGATGCGCCGGGCAGCAGTTTCTGTTCCGTCTAACATTGTTGAAGGATGTACGCGTGAAAGTCAGGCGGAGTACCTCCGGTTCCTTGAGATTGCATTCGGTTCTTTACGGGAATTGCATTACCAATTTGGATTGGCAAAACGCCTGGGTTATTCTTCCGGCACGGGTATTTCTGAGTGTGATGAAAAAATGAATGAGACCGGAAAAGTGCTTGGGGCTCTGCTACGGGCGATGAGAAAAACTAACAGCCTACAGCCTACAGTCTAAACAACCTGATTCAAAAGGAGCTAATGTGAAGAAAGTTATAAAGAACAAGTCTGCTTATGCCGCCGCTGGCGTCGATATTGACCAGAAGATGAAAGGGATTGCCTCCATCAAGAAGATGGTGAAATCCACGCGAACCTCCGGTGTCTTGAACGAAATCGGTTCGTTTGGCGGCTTCTTTGCCTCGCCCGGGAAAGACAAGATCCTGGTGGCCAGTACGGATGGCGTGGGGACCAAACTCAAGATCGCGTCGATGGCGGGCAAGCATGACACCATTGGGCAGGATATCGTCAACCATTGCGTGAATGACATTCTGGTCCAGGGCGCCACGCCCCTGTTTTTCATGGATTATGTAGGGATATCCAAGTTTGATGGCCCCATCTTTGAGCAGGTGGTAAGCGGGCTCTGCAAAGCCTGCCGCGAGAATGGCTGCGCCTTGCTGGGCGGGGAGACGGCGGAAATGCCCGGACTCTACCCGCCGAAGGAGTACGATCTGGTGGGCACCATCGTCGGGCAGGTGGACCGCCGGCAGGTGGTGACTGGGAAAACGATCCGTCCTGGCGATGTGATGATTGGCTTGCCGTCTTCGGGGTTGCATACCAATGGCTTTTCCCTGGCGCGTCAGGTCATCTTCGAGAAGGCCAAATTGAAACTCAATGACCTGTTACCTGGCACAAAGAGGACGGTGGGTGAGGTGCTGTTGGCGGTACATCGCAGTTATTTGAAGCCGGTCACCACGCTGATGAAAAGCGTCAAGGTTCGTGGGATGGCACATATCACCGGCGGCGGGTTTCCGGATAATGTGCCGCGCGTCTTGCCTGATACGGTGAATGCGGTCTTTGACCGCTCTTCCTGGACGGTGCCTGAGGTCTATCAGTTTATCCAGCGCGTGGGTAAGGTGGACCGGGAGGAGATGTACCGGGTCTTTAATATGGGCATTGGCATGGTGGTGGTGGTGAAGAAACAGGATGTGGAGAAGTCTATCTCTCTTCTCCGCAAGACCGGGTCCAAGCCCGTCATTGTCGGCTGGATCGAAAAGGGGAACCGCTCCGTCCGCCTGATTAATTAGGCTGTAGCGGTTTAGCCTGTAGACTGTTAGGTAAAACTATGGGAAATAGTCTAATAGCCTACAGCCTACAGCCTAGACACCTCCTTTTGGTGTCCGCATGGCGGCCTCTCCTGGCTGTCTGGATTCTGGTGATGCCACTGGTTTCCTTGGCGACTCTCACTCATGACGATACCTGGGTTTCGGGGAAGCTCTCTTCTGCTTCCGTGGGACGAACCGGAAAAATCGCAGTTCAGCTGACATTGCTGCAAGACGATCCGGCGGAAGTGACCATCCGGATGATTCTTCCCCGTGAGTTTTCCTGCGACCCTGTCGCTCGGAAGGTGATGCTGGAGCCTGATGCCAGCCGGGTTGAATTCTTCGAACTCACCAATCAGTCCGCTGTGCCGGGGGTGACTTATTCCGTTACGGCGCTTGTCGAACAGGTGCATAGCGCCCCTCCCGCGGGAAGCGGGAGCGCCCTTGCGTTTACGAGTGAAATAACGGTGACTGGAGGAAAGTGGATCGGGCAGTCGTACTGGTTCTGGGGCGGGCTTTCCAGTTTACTCCTGTTGAGCTTGCTGATCTGGCCATTCAGACAGAAGAGTCTGCCGTGTCCCCTCCCAGCGCCGGGACCGCTTTTTGATGCCGCCGTCCTGGCGGTATTGTGCGGATTTACGTTTTGGCAGTTTTCCCCCTTTGATCTGATCCGGAATACAACGCCCGTGGGGGGTGACACCCCTGCCCATCTTTATCTAGTCAGTCACCTGAAGGAGCAACTGCTCCAACATGGGCGGATTATTTCCTGGGCAGGCGGGTGGTGGTGCGGATTCCCGATGTTTCAGTATTATTTTGCGCTCCCCTATATGGCGGCCGCGTTGTTGAGCGTGCTGATCCCCTTGAATATCGCCTTTAAATTAGTAAGCATCGCGGGCATGGTCCTCACGCCCGTCTGTGCCTATTGGGCCGCCCGGGTGTGGCGACTTCCGGGGCCCGGAGCGCTCCTGATGGCCTTGGCCATGGTGCCGTTCCTGTTTGTGCAGTCTCACACGATGTGGGGCGTGAATACGTCCAGCACTCTGGCGGGGATGATTGCCAATAGCTGGAGTTTTGCCCTCATGCTGCCGGCTCTTGCCTGTGGCTCGCAGGATATTCTGGACGGCAAGGTCAGGATGCGGACCATTCTGCTGTTTGTGCTGGTGCTGGCGTCACATTTCTTCACGTCCGTGATCATGTTTGTGACCCTGACGATTGTGCCCGTGCTGGCTCTTCCAAAGACCCCGTCATTCCTGCGAGGCGTCAGGGTGTTGGCGGTAGAGGCGGGCTTGGCCCTCCTGCTAATGGGCTGGTGGCTGATCCCGTTGATCGCAAAGTCGGACTGCAGTATGGATTTCGGGGTCAACTGGACCTTGTCATTATTAAAATCATTTCCAGAGTACAGTCTTGGAATATTCATTTTTGCAGGTGGCGCGCTGGCGTTGGGAATCCGGCGCTCCCTTCCGGTGGTCTGGTTGCTGGCCTGGATGGGCGGGGTAAGTATCGTGCTCTTCATGGTTGGTTATTCCCTCTCTCCCGTCTTCGTCAATGTGCGGTTGTGGCCCTTTATTTTCTTCGCCCTCATGGCCCTGGGTGCCATTGGGGCGGGGCTATTGCTTGAGCGGGCAAGCGGGGGGCGCGTGTGGATCTGTGTCCTGGTTCCTGCCGTTCTGGGCGCCGTGGTGCTGAGTGAATCGCTGGGCGGGGTGTGCGGACCCGGCCTGACACGCGCCTGGGCTAAATGGAACTATTCGGGTCTGGAGTCCAAACCCTCGGCGGCTGTATTCGAAAAACTGGTGCCACTTTTGAAAGGGACTCCCGGCCGGGTAGCCAATGATCTGTGTGAAGAAAATAATCAGCTGGGCTCAAGTCGTATTTTTGAACTGATCCCGCATATGACGGGCAAGCCGATTCTCGAGGGTGGACTGGTCAATTCGGGCCTGGGCTCGATGTACTCGTATTATGTGCAGGGTGAGACCTCGCCGTCCTGCGCCGGGTTCCCTCCCATTGTCAAGCCCGCCACCTTCGATTTTTCCCGGGCGACCCGGCATTTGGAGCTGTTTAATGTGAAACATTTTATTGCGCGGAGCACCCTGGCCCGGCAGGCCTTGCAGTCGATGAAGGAGTGGCGTTTTATGGCACGCGAGGCGGAGTGGGAGCTCTATGAATTAACGACCCATGCGGGGCGTTATGTGTTCATCCCGCCCCGCCTTCCAAAGGTGGAGGAAACCAGCCAGTGGAAGGAGCGCTCTTTGGAGTGGCTTTATGACCTGCAGGCCCTGGATCAGTTTTTGATCTGGAAGATGCCCGGGATGACCGTGGATAGGCCGGAGCTGACGACGGGGGTCCAGCCTATAGCCCTGGCCGGCACCCAGTCTATCAGTAACGAGTCGGTGACGGATGAGCGGATTCGTTTCACAACCACGGCCGTGGGACTGCCCCACATCATCAAGGTGACCTGGTTCCCGAACTGGAAAGTCCGTGGCGCAAAACAGGTCTACTGTATCTCGCCGGGCTTCATGTGTGTTTTCCCTGAGCAGCCCGAGGTGGAACTCTATTATGGTACAACGGGGAGTGATGTCGTAGGGTATCTGGCCACGGCGCTGGGCGGGGTGTTGCTTGGGGTGATGATGATCATGCGTTGGAAATCATGAGAGTACGGCTGATTAAACTATTGGATGCGACGGTGGGCCTGTTCCTGTGCTGGGCTGGAGGGCGGATTCTGTATCTGCTGCATCGGGAAGCCGCCGCCAGTGAGTTCAGGGCCGAGGGGATCACGCGCATTCTCGTGATCCGGCCGGGAGGGCTGGGGGACATGATCCTTTTGCAACCGATGGTGAAGCAGTTGCACGACACGTACCCGGCCGCTCAGATTGATCTGGTCTGTGAGCGACGCAATCAGGCCATCCTGAAGCTCTCGCCCGTTCCCGTCAATGTGTTCACCTATGATTCCCATCCCCTGCGGTTATTGTGTCGCCTGTGGGCAGGTGGATATGACGTGGCGATCGATACCGAGCAATTCCATTACTTCTCGGCCGTGATGGCCGGGCTGAGCCGGGCGCCTATCCGGATCGGCTGCAAAATCAATCCCGGCCGCAACCCGCTTTATACGCATCTCATCTCCTATGACATGGCGGGGTATGAGGCGGATGAGTTTATGAAGTTGCTGGCGCCATTGGGTATTTCCGGGCAGGGTCAGGTCGCCGGGTGCCTGACGGTTCCTGATACCCAGCTGCCAGAGGAGGCGGCGGTTCTGATGTGTCAGCCCGTCGCTCCATCGCCTCTGATTCTGGTCCATGTGGGCGCTTCCATGCGATATAAGAGGTGGGGCTTCGCCCGCCTGGTCGGCTTGGTGCGCGGGCTCGGTGCAGAGCCGGAGGCGCGGATTGGATTGGTCGGGGGCTGTGATGACCGGGCATTGGCAGAGCGGATAGCCGCCCACTGTGGCCTGCCGGAGCGCATCAGGGTGCTGGCGGGGCGGCTGACGATTGAGCAGACGGCTAAAATGATTTCAGGGGCCGCGTTATTTGTGGGCGGGGATTCGGGTTTAGCGCATCTGGCGGCAGCTTATGATATTCCGGCGGTAGTGATGTTCGGCCCCAGTGATGCCGAAAAATGGTGCCGGGAAAGTGAGACCGTCGCCGTGGTGCGGAAACCTATGGCCTGTTCACCCTGTTTTATATTCGGATACCACAAATACTGTCGCACCATTGCCTGTATGGACCAGATTGACGTGGATGCGGTGTTGGCGGCCTGTCGCAAGGTGAGGGCGAAGCGTAGGGGTTGTTGAGTGGCCACTGGCGTCGCATAAGGCCGCCAAGGCTGTAGCGGTTTAGGCTGTAGGCTATTAGGTAAAACGGAAAAAAGTGGCGTGTTAATTATCGTGAATGTCATTGGTTGAAAACAAACAGAAACACATGCATTTCCTAACAGTCTACAGCCTACAGTCTAAAACCCTTGATCTATGATCATGACTTTACATAACAGGGAAACAGCGTGGGCGGTTGCCCGCCACATCATTCCTTTCATATTATGGGTCGTTATCATGAGTTTGCCGATCAAGGATGTGGCGCTCCGGTATGCGGCTCAGGTCGTAGTCTGTTTGGTGGCCTTTCTCGCCTTGCGGCCCTGGCGTTATTATCCGGCGATAAACATCAAGGCGTTGCCATTGGGTGTAGCGGTGGGAGTGGGGGTCGCCGGGATCTGGATTCTTCCCGAGACCATGTGGATCCAGCAATTCCCCGCCCTGCATGAGGGGTATGTCCGGTATTTCATCAGGGGGAGTGATTCCGGGTCTGGATACGTATATGCCCCTGAACAGTGTGGCTGGGCTCTTTCGTTGATAAAACTCGCAGGATCCGCGTGTGTCATTGCTGTGATCGAAGAGTTCTTCTGGCGCGGATTTCTCATGCGGTGGCTGGTAAAGCAGGATTTTCTTGCGGTGGAACCCCGGACGGTGGGGCGGGGATTATTCTGGATCGCCGCTATTGCGTTCGGGTTTGAGCACAATCGTTGGCTTGTCGGGGTAGTGGCTGGGCTGGCGTATGGATGGCTCTATTGCCGCAAGGGTGACATCG
>JBIKMI010000153.1:0-6849 GCA_044359285.1 Kiritimatiellia bacterium | reverse complement strand
GAATCCGCAAACAGGTCTCCAGTCACCGCCACGAACTCGACCCGGACCGGGAGCTTCCGGATCATTTCGACCGCACTACGGGTCATGGCCATTCCATCTTTGGCTCCCCAATGCGTGTCGGATATCTGGATGAAATAAAAATGAGTTCCGCCCGCCGAGACCGGCTTGTCGCTCTCCCGCGCAGGGGCGCATCCTCCCACCAGAATCACGACCAGAATCAACCACGACCTCAGCCAGACACCCTTACTCATTTTGTCCCCTATTCGAAATCATTTCAGCCAGACGCTGCTTCATCGCATCCAGCCCCGCCCCGCTCAGGGCAGATACGGGCAGGGATCCCGGATACATTCCCAGTAATTCCAAAATCCGCTCACTGGCCGCCGGGGTGTCGCATTTATTGAATACCAGCAGGGCCGGCACCTTGTCTGCCCCCATTTCTGTCAGGGTTTCAAAGACCACCTCGCAATGCTCACTCACATAGGGATGCCCAGCATCGGCCACATGGATCAGCACATCCGCCTGAGCCACCTCCTCCAACGTGGAACGGAATGAAGCAATCAAGCCATGCGGGAGGTGCCGGATAAAACCCACCGTGTCTGTCAACAAGGCCTCCGCGCCCTCGGCCAGACGAACCAGGCGGCTCTTGGTGTCCAGCGTGGCAAACAGCCGGTCATCCACGTAGGCGTCGGTTCCTGACAAGGCATTCAACAGAGTAGACTTGCCGGCATTGGTATACCCCACCAGGCTGACGGCGGCCCACGGCCGTCTCGAGCGGGTCCGCTCACGCCGCTCCTGAATGGTTTCCAGTTTATCTTTCAAATCCTTGATCCGGCGGCGCATCGGCTCATTTCTCAGCCGGAGCGGGCTTTCGCCCGGCCCCTTCATCCCGATCCCTCCGCTGAAACGCGCCTGCTTTTCGGAAACGGGCAATCGGCCGACCAGATATTGGAGCTGCGCCAGCTCCACCTGAATCTGTGCTTCGGCCGACCGGGCTCGCCGGGCAAAAATCTGCAGGATCACCTCAGTCCGGTCAATGACCTTTACGCCGATCGCCTGGTCCAGATTGTTCACCTGAACCGGCGAAAGCTCATTGTCAAAAATCACCAGGTTGGCATTCACCTGCTGACATGCCTGCTTGATCTCCTCAATTTTCCCTTCGCCGACAAAATATTTCGGCGTGGGGGCAGGCCGGTTTTGCGAGAGGGCGCCCAACACCACGGCCCCGGCCGTATCCGCCAATCGCTCCAGCTCCTCCAGGGAATCCTTGGCCACCATCCGGCCCGCACGTCCGATGACCACCTGGACCAGCAACGCACGTTCACTGGCAATCTGACTCATTTGACCTTTGATGCTCATTCTCGAATGTCGCCCTGCTCGGCCTGTTGCCGGTTCAACCCTTCACGCAAATCATCGGTTCCACCCGGGCGACAATCCGCGCCAATCCGGCACCCGCCGTTGCCCGCACCACCTCGCTCACATCCTTATACGCTGCGGGCGCCTCTTCGGCAATGCCGCGATAGGAGCGGGTCTTGATGGTGATATTCCGGCCTTTCAGGGTTTCAACCACATCTTCTCCGCGATATTGCTTCAATGCCTGACTCCGGCTCTGGCTGCGCCCCGCGCCATGGCAGGCCGAGCTGAAGGCCCGCCGATCCCCCTCCGCCGTCCCCACCAGGATATACGAGGCCGTCCCCATGGTCCCCCCTACCAGAACCGGCTGTCCAACATCGCGATAACACTCCGGCAGGGCCGGATGGCCCGGACCGAGGGCGCGGGTGGCCCCTTTACGGTGCACAAACAGGCGCCTCTTCCGCCCCTCCACCTCATGCTCTTCAAGGGAACATAAATTATGCGATACATCATACAACAGCTCCAGAGGGGCTTCACCCAGCACCGCACGAAATACCTCGCGGACAAAATGGGAGAGAATCTGACGATTCGCCATCGCACAATTGGCCGCCGCACACATGGCGCCGTAATAACTCTTGCCGGGCGGCGAATAGGCCGGCACCGAAGCCAGTTCGCGATCACGCACTGTGATCCCGTACTCCGCCGCCTCCATCACCATGCGCCGCGAAAACTCAGTAGCGACCTGATGCCCCAACCCGCGTGACCCACAGTGGATACTGACCACCACTCCCTCCGGCACCAGCCCAAATGCCCGGGCGACCGGCTCATCGTAAATTTCACGAACCACCTGGACCTCCAGATAGTGGTTTCCGGCTCCCAGTGTTCCCATTTCCTCAACCTGCCGGCGGCGCGCCTCCTTGGAGACCTCATCAGGATCCGCGTCCGCATACTGCCCCTGATTTTCGATTCGCTCCACATCGCCGCGCAGGCCATATCCCTGATCCACCGCCCACTTGCCGCCCCCTGTGAGCATGGCGGTCATTTCGCGCGCATTAAGCCGCAACCGGCTGGTACTCCCCACCCCGGCAGGGATATGATAGAAAAGGGCATCGGCCAACTTAGCACGAATCGACTGGATCTCGCGGGACCGGAACGGCGTCAGCATCGTGCGAACCCCACAGGAAATATCGAAGCCGACCCCGCCTGCCGAAATAACCCCGCCCTCCCGGGGGTCAAATGCGGCCACGCCACCTATGGGAAACCCATACCCCCAGTGCGCATCCGGCATCGCATAAGCCGCTTGCACAATTCCAGGCAGGCCCGCCACATTCGCAAGCTGCTCGTAGACCTTATCATCCAACTCATCCATCAGGGGCTCAGACGCATACAACCGGCCGGGCACCCGCATGCTTCCAGACGGCGGAATCTCCCACATCCAATCGGAGCGTTTGATCAGGTTGGCTCGATTCATAACCGTCCTCCTCTCACACATCCACCACACATTGCGCCACCCAGCCGCCCTGCCCATCCCGCCCCACCTTCAATGCATAGTAGGTTGCGGCCTTGACCTCAACGGAGGGCTCATGGCGGGCGCTGTCCAGTGGCTCACCCCATAACACCGCGCTCAACCGGGTCTTCTCGATACTGACGGAAAACCGGGAAAACACCATGCGTCGCAACGACATTTCCCGCACAATGCTGTTTAGCCAGTCCGTAAACAACAGTTCATAATCAGGCGCCTCACACGCCACCTTCACCTCAATCGTCCGCGCCACTCGCTCCAACGGAACCATGATCGCGACCATCGCCAACCCGGCCTGCTCAAAGGCCTCAGCCGGCGTGCCCCCATAGCCACGAACCCCTATATCCGCCTGATGTTCAAAATGTTCCCACCGTGCATTCATGATTCTGGCATCCTTCATGGATATGTTACCACGCCCGATTGACACGCCAAGATGATTCTGAAATACTCACCTGCAACTTTCCAAGCCATCTGAACGGATACCTGACTATGCAACTGAATGACGAACAAAAAACACTTGTAACTCAATGGGTAAAAGAGGGTTGTGGCCTTTCTGAAATCCAGCGGCGCATCACCGACCAGTTCAAACTGAGCCTCACTTACATCGATGTGCGCTTCCTGATTATTGAACTCGGGCTGGTCATTCAGGATAAACGCCAAAGCGCAGCGCCCACCCCCGCCATAGGGCCCGATGCCCTTCCCCCCGAGGCCGCCGGCATTCCAGAAACGGATGATATCCCGGATCACCTGCCGCCCCCCCTCCCGGGAGCGGGCAGCGTGACGGTCGAAGTCGATCGGCTGACCCTGCCCGGCTCGCTGGTCAGCGGGTCAGTGGTGTTCTCGGATGGCGTGAAAGCGAATTGGTCACTGGATCAGGCTGGACGTCTGGCGCTGGGCGCAAAGGACAAGAGTTATCGCCCCTCCGCCCAGGATGTGCAGGAGTTCCAGATGGCGATTGCCCGTGAACTGCAAAAGCGGGGTTACGCCTGACATTCAGATAACCACCCCCGAATTCCCCGCGCCTTGATCAAGGAGTACGCCCATGTCGTTTGAAAGTGGAAGCATGACCTTCCGGATGTTCTACCTCCAACAGTTGCTACCCAAGGACTATGTGGCCCGTTTCGCCCGCAGGGCGGCCCCGCCCATTACCACCCTCGGCGAGATCCCCATTCAGGGCTGGGTGACCGGCCGCCATCTTCTGGACACCAACATCAATACCGACACCGCGTTCTGGGCCGGTTACCTGCGTCTTTCCCTGATGCGTGCTGAACGAAAAATCCCCGAATCCCTCTTACGCGCCGAATGCCGGATGGAAGAACTCGCCCGCATGATGGCCGAGGGCCGCGCCGAGCTGGACCGCAAAACACGCAGCGAGATCCGCAAGGAAATCGAGGCCCGCCTCCTGCCCACCATGCCTCCGCAATTGAAGGGCATGGCCCTCGTGCATCTCCCGGAAGGCCATGATGTCTTTGTCGAGGCCACCTCCGACAAACAGGTCGACGCCCTCGAAGCCGGCTTCCGCGAGGCACTGGGATTCGGCTTGATCCCGGCCACCCCGCAAAATGCCGCCGCCAAGCGTCTGCATATCGATGTACGCGATCTCCCCGCCTCCAGCTTCTCACCCGACTGCGAGGATGATACGGCCGACAATAATGCGGGGCAGGATTTCCTGACCTGGATGTGGTTTTACTCCGAGACCCGTGGCGGCACCATCAAGCTCCCTTCGGGCGGGGACTTCGCCATCATGATTGAAGGCCCCTTGACGTTTGTGCTCGAGGGTCAGGGCGCCCATGAAACAGCCTTGCGGCGCGGCACACCCGAAATCAGCGTGGAGGCCAAGATCGCCCTGCTGAGCGGCAAGAAGCTCCGTAAAGCCAAGCTTCTACTTGCCCGCGGGCAGGATACCTGGCAGGTCACGCTCGATGCCGATCAGTTTATTTTCAGGGGATTGAAACTGCCTGAAGGGGAAAAGCTGGAACCCATCAGTCGCTTCCAGGAGCGCATGACCTCGCTCACCACCTTTACCACCGCCTTCCTTGAGATCTATGACTGCTTTCTCAAAGAGCGAACCAATGTGAAAACCTGGGCAAAAACACGGGAAGCCATTCATCACTGGGTCAGCGAACGGACGGCCCGGAAATAGACATTGCAGGAGGAGCTGAAATGAAGTTATCCATTGTCATCCCTGTCTATAATGAAGCCGCCACCATTCTGGATATCCTGAAACTGGTGGCGAGCATTGAGGTCGGACTGGAAAAGGAGCTCATCGTGGTGGACGACTGCTCCAAGGACGGGACCCGCGATGTGCTGAAGCAGATGGCAATCGATCATCCCGAATGGCGGGTGCTCTACCACGACGTCAACCGGGGCAAGGGGGCGGCCTTACGCACGGGCTTTGCCGCCGCCACCGGCGATTTCGTGATCATTCAGGATGCCGACCTCGAATACGATCCCCGCGAGTATCCCCTCCTGCTGCGCCCCCTTCTCGAAAACCACGCCGACGTCGTGTTCGGTTCCCGCTTCCTGGGCGGTGGCCCGCACCGGGTCTGCTATTTCTGGCACTATCAGGGCAATAAATTCCTGACCACGCTGTCCAACATGATGACCAATCTGAACCTTACCGACATGGAGGTCTGTTACAAGGTCTTCCGCCGGGAGGTCCTGCAATCCCTCACGCTGAAGGAAGAGCGATTCGGCTTCGAAGTCGAAATCACCGCCAAGGTGAGCCACGGCAAATGGCGCATCTACGAAGTGCCCATTTCCTACTACGGCCGCTCTTACGAGGAAGGCAAGAAGATCACCTGGAAAGACGGCTTTCGCGCTCTCTGGTGCATCATCAAATACCGCTTTGTTGACTAAACCGGCTACATTCCGGGAATGAACTTCTGTTTGGGATCCATGCCGGCAATGAATTCGGCCAGCAATTTCGAGCAGTTATCCAGGTCATCCAACGAGATAACCTCCACCGAGGTATGCATATAGCGGTTAGGGATACTGACCAGCGCGGCGGCCACCCCGGAGCGGTTCACTTGCATGGCATTCGCATCCGTCCCTGTCGCGGAGGGCTCTGCGGTAACCTGGAAGGGAACTTTGTTCTTTTTCGCCGAGGCTTCCATCACCCGGGCCAACACTGGATTGATGTTGGGACCGCGGTGTAACGTGGGTCCCTTGCCCAGCTTGCATTCCCCGGTGCGCTTAACCTCGCCGCCCGGATAATCCGAGGCGAATCCGACATCCACGGCAATGCCCACATGTGGATCAATTCCAAAAGCGCTCGTGCGGGCGCCACGCAACCCGATCTCCTCCTGGACACTGGTCACACCGTAAACCGCCACCTTGAGTTTGCGCCCTTTTAACCGGCGCAGGGTCTCAGCCACCACGAACGCACCCGCCCGGTCATCAAAACCACGCCCGGCCACCAGATTGTTAAGCATCTTCTCCAGGCCGACATCAATCGTCACATAGTCGCCAATGTCGACAACCCGAGCCGCGT
Source organism: Kiritimatiellia bacterium (assembly GCA_044359285.1). Taxonomy (GTDB): domain Bacteria; phylum Verrucomicrobiota; class Kiritimatiellia; order CAIKKV01; family CAITUY01; genus JAABPW01. Next base: position 484 of record JBIKMI010000153.1, on the reverse strand, counting down.
CCTTGCGGTTCTTCGCGCCGATATCAATCCACATCTCATGCAGTTTGATGGCCTTGCCCCGCTCTTCAGGCTCCAGCATATGAATCGGCTTGCGTCCTATCACGCCAAAGACCGCCCCCTTGGCCGAATGAATCTTGACGCGCTGCCCGCTGATCACCGCCGGATCGATTCCGCCCACCGCCGCGAAGGAAAGGAAACCGCGGTCCTCAATATGCACGATCATCAAGCCGATTTCATCACAATGACCGGACAGCATTACCCGCACCGGCGCCTCGGGATTGAGGATCCCGATCAGATTGCCATGCACGTCGGCACGGACTTCATCACAATACCCGGCCATCCGTTTTTTGAAAATCGACTGGACATGCCACTCGAACCCCGAAGGACTGGCCACCCCGATCACCTGTTTCAAAAAATCAAAAGAATCTTTTTGCATGATTGAATTACTCCTCAATTGAATTTCCAGAAGGTATCATGGGCAGAA
>JBIKMI010000213.1:0-4973 GCA_044359285.1 Kiritimatiellia bacterium | reverse complement strand
AGAGTCGGTGTCGGCAGCACTAAGGCTGGCGCCTCCTCTGCGGCAACACCCGTTATCTTTGCCAGCAACACCTTGGCCCCACCCTTCCAGAGAACGATCACCGGCAATCTTCCCGCCACGACCTCCAACACGCCGGCGTAAACGGTCGGGCAGCACAACACCCCCACGGCGCCATCGGCTAGAAACGAGAGCACCTGCTCACTCGCGACCCGAGGCTCGGAGGAGATCTTCATAATCCCCACCCGGTAATCGGCCGCAACGAACGCCAGCCAGGGGTTAGTATCCGGGGCATGAGAAGAATCATTCTGATTCTGGAGCCCGCACCCGGCTTCGCCGCCGCCAACAGCAGAAAATCATCGAGTTCGTCGAAGCCATCCTCGCCTAGCATGCCCACACCGCCTGTCACGATCTGAAACGTTTCAGATTCATTATTAGCCGCTTTCCATCCCTGGAGTGAGCCAACCTGTACTGAATTTGCCGAAGGGTCGAACGGTTAACATCGAAACTTGATTTCTCTTTATCAACCTTGATCCTGACCATTTATAGTCGGGGTGAAGTTCCCTTGCGACGCGATGGCCGCTTCCGACCTTCCCAAAGCTTGCCAAACTGTCGAAGGGCCCCGGATGCGCCACCTTGTCCCTGGTCAAGCAACTAAAGTCAGAATTAATCCAACCTTCTCAAGATTCGGAAAGCCGGAACCAAAAGCGGGCGTTACACACCATGCCAAAATCTCACATTTCCTTAACATTTTGAAACCCTCCCCATGGTATTATGCGATCATAAACCTGTGTGTGAATAACTTTAAAAAGATTGGAACCCGAAATGAGAAAACGGATGATAATTATCGCTGTGATCGGCACCATTGCATTGACCCTACCTTGCGGAACTGGCGATGTAATTGACAGGGCAAGCATTTCAATGGCCCTACCGCGGATGAATTTTCAACGATTCGTCCTCAGCGTGCCGAATGGCGGAGAAAAGTGGTATAAGTGAACAACAAACACCATACGGTGGGAAAGCGCAACTGCCAGCAATTAAGTCGTCCCCTTTCTTATTAGTTGACGGATTAAACTAATCGGCAGTAAAAGATATACATGAAGAAGCTCATACGATCACGGTATGTTTGGATCGCCTTCCTTATCACCGTCATCCTTGGCTCGTCCTTGTTGATGGCACAGGTTTTCGACGCAGCCAAGTTCGAGGAAACTTTCGATGGCGCCTTACTCAACGCATACAAGTCCCATGAGGTCATAACTCTTGCCGAGTTAGCCCAGGACTTTGAAGTTCAACAGGCGCAATGGTTGCCAATCGCCCCCCCATCCACGGAATTCCGGGGTTGGACTCAGACGGCCAGCCCCGCCCCAATGCCTTTCAATCCGGAGGGATTTCCAAAGGAGTTCGTTGCTGGGCTCATCCCTGCCTACCGAGATGGGGTGACTGTCTATCCTGTCACGGTTTGGGAAGACCCGAAAACTCGCGACCGGGTTTTCTTTAATGCCGAGAGCAAGGAGATCGGTTGCATTCCGGCACCACAGGGGTACGACCCGCGCTGGAGCCTCCTCGCCATTTATCCCAATCTGTCCACGCGATCATGGACAACGGACTACATCAATATATTGGCACTGATCTATGAGCCGTCACACCTGCTGATCCGCTACGACCTGATCCTTGAAGACGATCTGGTTAAGTGGGTGCTCGTGCAATCGATCCGAGCATCCCTGCGGGCACAGGCGGGGACCGGTGGAGGTCTCATGATGATGAAATGGCAGGGTGGCACCGTCACCAACATCCAGTTTGTAGACATCCAGAAGGAGACCAACGGATTCATGACCGTAACTCTGGCGTACCCGATACAGTACCAGACCAATAACAACACAGCGTTTGAGTTTTTTACCTGCGATGGTGGACGCGGGTTGCTGGATTCATGGTGGGATCTAGGCACAACGACGAATGTGAACACATCCACAAACTGGATATCGTGGATAGACAAGGAGTCAAGCAACGCCTACGCAAGCGTACGGTTTTATGCTGCTGCAGTGAGTAATGACGCAGACGGTGATGGTTTCACCGATGGTTTTGAGAAGTACTTGTGTCACACTGATCCAACGAATGCGAATTCCCGCCCCTTCTCCGTGTCCGGCACCATCAGTTACACCGGCAGCTTGACAGGGCCGATACGCATGATTGCCGTGACAGCCTCGAATTCCTGGGTCGGCTGCATGGCGACAATGGCCAATCTTGGCGCCTACACCAACGCGAACGTCGCCAACGGCACAAGTTATTGGTTCAAGGCATACCGGGACTGCAACTCCAACAAAATCAGGGATTACGGTGAACCCTGGGGCATCTACACCAACATAGTGATTCTGGCGACAAACAACCTGACCGGCATCAACATCACCCTGACCGAGGACACTGACGAAGATAACGACGGCCTAGTGGACTGGTGGGAGTTGCAGTATTTCGGGAATATCTGGACACAGGACGGCGATGATAACAGCGACAATGACGGGGTTGTGAATTCCGACGAATTTACGTACGGCACCAATCCCGTGAAAGCTGACACGGATAACGACCGCCTTAGCGACTACGCGGAGATTTTCACATATGGCACTTCGGCTACCAATGCGGACACAGATTGTGACAATATGGGCGACGGAACGGAGGTGGACAACGGCATGAGTCCTTCAAGTTCCAACACCTACTATAGCCTGCCTTTCACCGAAGGTTTCGAGACGAACACCGTTCAGGCCGGCAGCATCAGCAACCAGAATGGATGGATTGCGTGGCCCACGAACAAGGCTGTTGTGGTCACAAACAACGTCCACGGCGGACAACAAGCCCTGGCGCTTCAGGAATCTTTCAACGTTGTGAACGCGCATCATCTTTTTGGTGCTCACGGACTCACCAATGTCTGGGTAGATTGTTGGATGAAATTCAATCCCTCCAACACCGTGCGCTACTGCGAAACGCCCGATCTTTCCGATGCGCCGGCCTGGCAGGCGTGTTTCTTTGCGGTAAACGACCGGAACCAGATTGTCGCCTATAATGGCAACGGAACAAACAGCTCCTGGCTCACATGCACGAACGTCACAGTTTCATCCAGCTACCACCGATACACGGTAAGACAGGACTACACGACAAAGACCTGGGACATGTACTTTGACGGAACGAACATCTTTTCGGCACTGGGATTCCGGGATCGCACTATTGTTGAGTTCTCCCGTTTTTCGTTAACCGGCGCTTGGAATCAAGATGTTTACATAGATGATGTGTCAATCGGCACGAACCAACCGAGCGGCTTGACGCAGTAAGGAGACCATCAATGAACAGATCAAAGCACACAATCGCGACATCGAATTCAGCCCTATTGCACACACTGACGTTGATCATTTGTGCCACTCTTGCGTGGGAGAGCCACGGAGCAGAAGCGTCCACCGCAACACAGATATCCGTGCGCGTCATCTTCGACAACGTGACGGTTCAGACTAATTCTGAAAACGCCACTCGGTTTACCGGAGCTGAAATCGCCGGGGAGCCCGGGCTCCCCGGTCTTCCATCTGTTGTCATCAGGGTTCTGCTTCCACCCGACGCCAATCTCCTTTCAGCGGTTGCGCAGATCGAAGACGCCGTGATTGAGAACGTACCGGGAAAATGGAACGTGCCTCCATATCCTCCAGCGGCCACAGTTGGAGGGAAACCCGTTTGGCCTGCCGATGCCGAAATCAAAGACGGACTGAATGTGAGAGCATATTCAACATCTGAATACCAACCGAGTTCCTTCCTCGGCTTGGTAAAAGGCCATCCGCTTCACGAGTGGAAAATCCTTCTGACGAGGATTTATCCATTCCGCTACAATCCGGTAACGAAGCAGATGCAGCGCCTGACGACGTGTTCGCTAAAGGTGTCCTTCAACAAAGACCCGTCCGGTTCTCGACTAAAAGCCGGTTCCTCCCCTGCTGAAGAACGCACCCGCCAACGGGTCAGGACCAGCGTCATCAACTTTGATTCCGTGGCGGACCAATACAGATAGAAGCCCCCGAAGATCCACGAACCAAATGAGAGGTTGTAAATGAAACGATCAACATTGTCTCTGTTCAGTGTCCTCACCCTACTCGTCATCTGCAAAGCCCATGCGGATTCTCCCGGCTACGTTATTTTAACCACGACCGGGATCGTTGCGCAATCCTCGGAACTAACGAACTTTGTCGCGGCTAAAGAAGCACGCGGCTTTACCGTTCAAGTTGTTCAGAACACGTCGAGCACCCAAGGCGGATGGTGCGGCAACACCAACGCGTTGACCGGCGATCTTGCCGCTCAACACCTCCGAAACTGGTTGACCGGACACTACACCAACGCTGGCGGCTCACAAGTCATTGAATACGCATTGCTAATAGGGAATCCGAATCCAACCAATGGCGATGTGCCAATGAAGCTTTGCTACCCTCGCAACACCAACGAATCGTCAGCAACTGACTACTACTACGCCGACCTGAGCGGCAATTGGGATATCAACAGCAACGGTTTTTGCGGCGAGTGGGCGGATTTTAGCACAAACGGCGGCCCGGACCTTACCTCGGAAGTACTTGTCGGCAGAATCCCGTTCTATGGCAGCATTTTTAATCTCGACACCATCCTTCGCCACACTATCCAATATGAAAATGCCTTGGCTCGCCAGTCATCATGGCGCAGCAAGGTTCTTCTTCCCGCCTCACCAGTCGAGATTGGGTGGCCCTGGAATCCATACCGCGGATTCCTTTTCGCCGAACACATCAAGAATGACCGGCTCGCGCCTGCATCTTGGGCGTACCATCGCGTTTACGATCAGACTAACGGACTAACGCCACCGCCGGAGACAATGCCATGCAGTCCGTCGAACGTGGCGGCCGCATGGAACACGGCGAATCCTGGAGCCGTCTTCTGGTTCCAACACGGCAATCCCACGTACACCGTGGACATCATGGATTCCGACA
>JBIKMI010000152.1:0-6964 GCA_044359285.1 Kiritimatiellia bacterium | reverse complement strand
CTGGTGTTGTGAAATGGGTGTTAACGCCCGGTACTGACAGTTACACCGTCAAGGTGTTCATTATCCCTGGAACGTTGGCGCAAGTGGGGAAGACTTCGTGTGAAGACGCTATGTCGTCTGAATGTGAATGGAATTACTCGCCGTGTAGTTCCGGTCAGGAAAACTTTTATATCAAAGGGGTAAATGCGGGGGTTGGGCATATTAAGGCCGTATTGTATAAAAATGGCGTTGAGTGTTTGCAGCAAATGAAGCCGTTGACGGTTGTCAGGGTGGATTCTGTGACGCCTGCGTGGACGGCGGTGTCGACCAATGTAGAAGTGACGTTCACGGCGACAACGACGCCAGCGCACCATGGTGATAACGTCTATTGGAGTGGGGGTGGGGTTCCCGCCACGGGGCATGGGGAGACATTTACGACAAAGTGGCCGAATGTCGGATGTAAGACGGTCGTGGCAAAGTGTGATGGCGGCTGTAATCAGAAGGAAGCCCAGGTGGCCGTGGTTAATCTGGACCTCGATATTGACAGCGATCACACTTCGGATTTTGGTGGGCCGCAAGGCGATGCGTTTGAGGACAGTATTGAGTGGAAGTTGCCCGGACCCCATCCTCACGAGGCGCATAAATATGTGGTTGTGAATGATTATTACCGGGAAAGTGAACAAGGGAAACCTGGATATGCGGATTTTGCGATGGCAGTGCCCGAGGGTCCGGTTCCCAGTGAAATCATCATTCCGCTTAGTTTGAAGTGCGAGTGCCCCACCGACTGCGGCCTTGACTTCAGTCAGGCGACCATCAAATTCGAGTATTCCTCTTCAGATCCGGCGGGTGTCACGACGTCAAGTGACCGCGGCGAGACTATTTGGCCGATTCCGTCCGGGAATTTACGGCTTTGGAAAAAGCAGGGTTCGAGAAATCCCGCCCATTTTACAGGAACAGGAAGTGCTGGAGACTACCTTGCAGCGAATCAGGAGATCCCCGCGCCATCCCTGGGTTTCCCCGGCAGCATGCCTTTGTATCTTGAGGGCATCAATCCAAGCGCATCCCTTGGGGCGGATACCATCAAGGTTACGGTAAAAATACCAGCTACGGCGGGGGGAGTTTACATTTTTGAGGATCTCATCCGCTGTACTGCGATCAAGGTGGATGTGGATGTGGATACCGACAGCAACAACGGGTATGAAGCTCCTGATCGCAATCTCAAGGAGGATCATTATGAGGACATGCCGGGTTCAATGAACCGTCCTGGCAAGATTCTGGCGGTAAATGATAATGATGACGACCAAGATGGAATTCCGGATTTTGCCGACGGGTACAATCGATATGGAAACATTTCTGCCGATGACACTAATGCCTTTGAGAAATTGGTGCCGGTGGTATTCGAAATTCCGATTCCTATCGACTTGGCCAGAGCGAAAGTGAAATTGACCTACGACGCTTCCGATCCGATGGGCGTAGTCACTAACGCCCAGGGTGTTTACCAGTTGCCGGGCGGGAGCCTCCGGATATGGACCAAAAAAGGAAATGTTGCGAGAAAAGGCACAAGTATATTGGATAGCTCGAATCCCGGGGATTATATTCCGGCGGGAGAGTGTACCGCTGAAGAATTTGGTTTTACCAGTGGGACACGCACGCTGACAAATTACGTCGAAGCCGTTCGCGCAAGCACCGCCCTGGCTGATAAACGTATCCTTTTCGAGGTTGATCCCGATGAACGAACGCCGCCGAATTTCATTGCCGCTGATGCAGTCAAATTGACCGTCCTTAAAGTGGACATCGCTATGGATGGGAATCGGGATGACTCCATCGACTTCGACAACCCCGCCGATAGCAGGTATCTCTTCTGGGTGAATGATGATGTTGATGTGATTTCCGGTGGAGAAGAGGACGACGCGAACACCGGGACGCCGGACTGCAATGACAGTGCTGGTGCTATCACCTGCAAACGCGATTTGGAGGACTTTACCAGACTGCATATCAAAGTGGACGACACCATGGCTAACCTGCCAGGAATCACCTACTTCATGAAGTTTGAGACCGTCACTTCCGGGTCACCATCAGTCAACATTTTCGAAGCGGTGGGAGAATCGTCCACCTACCTGTCCGACACCAGCGTTGCCGCCCAGCAAATCCAAAAGACAAAATTGATTACGGTCGGTACAACTGAAGTTCAGTTGCCAAGCCAATACATCAAGATGGGCAATCAGCGCTCGCCGTTCATTCTGGAAGGCAAGACGGCAGGGAAGGGCGTCTTGACCATCATCGTCAAGAAGGACGGCAACGAGGTCTGCAAGAAGGCCGTGACGCTTGACCTCCGTCCGATTACGGCGTTCTACGAAAAATACATAGTCGCCACAAGTACAGGCGACAATGTGAACACGACTTCCGGCGGCAACGTTAATTCAACAACCTATACGCCGGAGACTGACGAATACGTCCTCCATGTTCACGGGTGGAACATGGCCGATTGGGAAAAAGACCGCTGGACGGAAACCGTGTTCAAACGCCTCTGGTGGCAGAGGTACAAAGGTCATGTGGGCGGTTTTCAGTGGCCGACGTACACGGGGAGTCTCACATATGATGCCAGCGAAATCCGCGCGTGGCGTTCTGGGCAGGCATTGAACAATCGCATTGCGAGCCTGAACGCCAGTTATCCGGGGCAAGTGCGGGTGATCGCCCACAGCATGGGTAATGTCGTGATGGGCGAAGCACTCAGGTTGTTTTCGACATCCGTAGTTCACACGTACATTGCGGCCCAGGCGGCGATCCCGGCACACTGCTATGATAATACTATAGCTGGTTACTGGACTGGCTTCAGTACGCCGAACATATATGCGCAGTATTCTTCTGGGTTGCCGCCTGATGCGCCATACCTTGCCGCTAACTCTTCTCACGCCGGAGCCATGGTGCAGTATTTCAATGTGCAGGACTACGCTTTGGGTTGGTGGGAGAATAACAATCAGATGAAGCCCGACTTGAACTATGGGTACACCGATGGTGATAACGATGATGATTCATATCTTCCGTATTTAGGGGATCGTTTTTATTACGACAGTCCGCTCCCTTTCGATGAACGCACCCTGACCATTCCCGGTGATAGGTTCGAAATATTTGCTCGAGTCGCGGAGTCACGATCAAGGGCGCTTGGACGGGAATCCTCAGTGAACGGTTTTGGGACTGCAAGAAATCTGCAAAATTGGGGATACAACGCCGCGCACTATTCCCATAGCAGGGAATTTCGGTCAAATGTCGCAGACGAAGATCTGTTCTGGACTGCCGTGAGAAGTGACTGCCAGTTGCGTCAATAGAAGGGACCTGATTAATGAAAACACGAATTGCTGTTGTATTTTTGTTGTGTGCCATACTGTCGAGATCGCTCTCTGTCGCGCAGAGTGAACTGTCGCCACAGGAGCGGATGAGCGCCGAAGATAAGATGGATCGCATGAAGGCGGCGTTTCTGAAGCAGGACGTTGGCGTGACCTTTTTCGGTCGGGTGCTCGATGACCATGATGCACCAGTTGAAGGTGCAAGTATCAACGCCGATATCATTCACTTCAGCCCAGACCCTGACAAGCTGTTTGGCGAGTCCAAGGTCGTGGAGCGTACCTCAGACGCAAATGGGTTTTTCTCCGTGGAGCACGAGAAAGGGCGAAGTCTATACATTAACAGCATTTCCAAGGAAGGGTATGATGGCTCCATGCTGCTGAAGCAGGAGAGAAGTTTTCAATATGCCGAGCATGGCTCTCAAAAACCATTTGTGGCCGACAGGAAATCTCCCGTTGTTTTTCGCATCAGGAATCAAGGTGGCGTAGCATTCCTTTTACGCACGACAGATTGGAGTTGCCAGCTATCAGCTAGCGAGTCTGGATCGGTCAAGGGATACGACTTCATCCGCCAAATGCCCGCTCGTGGCCTGGCTAAACCGTTTTTCGATGGAGAACCGCTGACCAGTGATCTCCAGGTGAAGGCTACATTCAACACCAACGATGCGACGTGGACTGTAGTCTTGTCTTCCGGAACCACTAACGGCGGAATCGTTGTGTCCGACCAATTGCTGTACGAAGCGCCAGCGACTGGCTATCAGCAGGAGTATACCTTTACACCCGAAGCGCGAAAGCCGATGAAGACAAGATACGTTTATCTCCGTAGTCGCAGTCCGTACGTTTACTCTCGACTTGAAGTCGAGTATTGCACTGTTGATAAGAAGTTCGTCCGGGTAGAAGGCAAGTCCGTCACCAATCCCTATGGTGACCGGAATCTTGAACAGGCGACCGACCTGCCTTACGAGGTGACGAAACAGCTAACCGACGAGGCAAAGACATCTTTCCGACAGCACAAGCGATCCGCGAAGCCTGACCTTCCAAAGATGGTTAAGGAGGCGAAGGAGAAGGTTGATAAATCCAAGCAGAAAACCCCTTAGTCCTCCGGGCAACCTGGTGACCCTGTGCTATCCCTCCGCCGCCGTCATGGCGGTTGCTGGAAAAGGCCAACCGCCGCTCCAGCGGCTCCGGATCAGGTACGCGCCGCCGGGACTGTCTATGATCTTTACAATTACTTGTTCAGGGTCGTGGCGGCGCAGCGTTGTTGACTTGTCCCACACGCGCGAGAACCTCCAGGTATTCGGTTCACGCGCTGAGTCCCTGAAGAGCGTCCGAAAGGGCTGGCATCGGGGACGTATATGGACAATAGACAAATCTCGGATGCTGAGTCGTTTACAGACGCCGCATTGACCGCTCCGCCTCTCATGTTGGCCGTGGTTGGTGTGTGGGTTGCGTATGGGCTTTGGAAACATAATTGCCCTGTGCTCGTTCCTGTTGCGATGAGTGCAGATAACTCAAGGAAGAATACATAAGTGCGAAGGGATGGCATGAGGTTAAGACATGTTGTGATAGGGGTGTGCCTTATTACTGCTGTAATGGTGGGCATTGTGGTACTGCGGCGGTGTCTACCAAAGCAGATTACTCCGATTGCGGATGTGGTGAAGAACCGCAGCAAACCGCCAGCATTAGCTCAGGATAAGGGAACTTCTGTGCTAACGCCGATTGATCCAGAGACGGGAAAGCCTTCTATTTTATCCCCGCACTGCCAGGAACGATCCTTAATTAGGAGAACGCCGGTGCCGATTGTATTGCCTGCGGACGTTTCGGAAGGTGTTCGGTTGATTGTGGGACAGACGAACCAGAAGGATTACACGGTACGGGCTGCTGCTGTGCGTGTGTTGGGTGGCAATCTTTCGCGAGCAGATATTGGGGGCTTGTATGCTTTCCTGCGGAGTGGGGGGCGGAGTCACCCGGAATTGGATGGGTTGTCATTGGGCGCATTGAAAAATGATGTTTTGCAAGTGTTGATTGCCCAGGAAATAATTCCGTCTGATTTGTTGCCGGCCATTCTCGAAATGTATCGTGATCCGGAGATGGATATATTGTGGCGGGACTACTGCCTGCAACATGTGTCCTTGTACTATGAGAGAAGATGGAAACCGGATAATGCAAAACGTTTGGACGATCCTGATCGCCTGGAGGCTTTGAAGGCCTTTGCGGAAGCCTTGGATAGTCATGATAAATGGTTGGCGGGAACGGCATTGCTGGGGCTTGCCCGATTATCGGAAGTATACCCGGAAATAGATCGGGCAAAGGTTGCGGAACGTTCGCTGGAGTCGGCACTGAACGAACAGGAAGAGCCAGCCACCCGTATTACGGCGGTTGGGGTATGTGGTTTGTTGGGAAAGGCGGAAGTGCTTCCCATCGCTAGGATCTTGGCACAGACTGGCGAAAGTACGCCGTTGCGGCTGTCGGCGATCGGCACCATTGGGTTGCTCGGAGTGACGGATGACCTTGAACTGATGCAAAGTCTGGCAGATGGACGCGAAGTGGTGATGAAAAAGGCGGCACAGATGGCAGTTAAAAGAATCAAGATGCGGGCCCCAAAATGAAGAGACGGGTAATTGGAATTCTAATGGCCTTGATGATGTTGGTGACAGGGATTGTCAATTCCGCTCAGGCGCAACAGGTGGGCGTGCCACTATTACCTGCAGCTACGCCTAAGGCGGTCTGCGCGGTCCCGGTATGGGATTTCGGGCGAGTGTCGAACACGAGTCGTGTGGAGCATGTTTTTGAATTGGCCAACGCGGGGCTTGCGCCATTGCAGATTCAGCGTGTTGCAACGGGGTGTGGTTGTACGGCAGCGCAGACCGGTGCGGATCACATCGAGCCCGGAGGGAAGACGCAGGTAACCGTCCGCTTTAATCCGGCAGGCCGGACGGGAATGCAACGTAAGGGCGTCTACGTGCATACCAACGATCCAGAGATGCCGGTTTTACATCTGGAGTTGATAGGGGAAGCGTTTGGGACTTCAGGAACGAATAACATAGCGGGTCTGGCCTCTGAAAAAACTGTCACCGTTCCAGAGACATCGAAAGCAAAGGGGGACTTGTATGCGATCCCCGAGGAGATCACGGTTGTGACAAGACTTGGTATGACCAATACGGTGACTCGATATGTGTCCATTCGGTCCCGCAATGGGAATCCGTTTCAGCTTGAAGGGGTTACCGTAGATGAGGTGGGACTGGCGACGGAGCTTTCGCCGTTGGCAGGCGATAAGGGATACCTGCTCAAAGTTTGTGGTCTTGTGTCCGAGACGAATGGCACTTTACGGACAATCACAGTTCAAGGCCGTGATAATTCTAAACTGCCCATTCCGATCCGCACGATTGTTTTGAGGGAGGGGGCATGAAGTCAGGAATTAGTCCATGGGTGAGAGAGTTCGTGCCATTTTTGATGGAGCGGAAAGTGTGGGGTCACGGTGACATGAAGAAGCGAGTCATGTTGGGTGTGCTGGCCATGTGTGTGACTGTTTTCGGCATGGCCTTTGCGGTGGATATGAATGGGCCGCAGGGTCCTGGCGGGGGAGGGGTGCTGGCTGATCTCGGCACGAATCCGCCAATCGATCCGCCCTGCACATGTAAGGA
>JBIKMI010000191.1:0-5548 GCA_044359285.1 Kiritimatiellia bacterium | reverse complement strand
CGGACGCGGAGATTGCCGCGGTGAAGCCCGGCAAGACGGCGGAGCTTCTGGCGGCGATCATGCCGGGCGAGCCTCTTGGCGTACGCGTCGCCGATGTCGACATGAACATTGATCCGCGCGTCCGCACTCAGGTCAAGGTGAAGTTCGAGAGCAGTGTGGGTCAGGCCCTGATCGGTTATCTGGAGGAGACGGAAATCAACAGCGGCCTCTTTGAGGGGAGTGTTGATACTGTTGAGATTCTGCCGGACGAGGAGCATGACGCCCTGAAGAATGCCCTGCCTGTTGTTGCTGGTGGCTCTGTCGAGGTTTCCTATTATGACCAGGCCCGGCGTTACGGTGAGCGCAACTATACAGTAAAACAGCGTATTCCCATCGGGGTTCCCGTGATGCGCATGTCAGCTACGGGTCGTGCCGGGCGATGACCGGTCAGGCTTCAGGGGCCGGTGCGGCGGTGGTGGCGCCGGGAACGAACTCCACGGGGAGACGGTTGATGGCAGGCTCTAGCGGTCCGGTTGACCGGCAGCGGCGCTCAAGCAACTCGATGGCTTTGTGCCCCATGGCGGTGAAGTCAGCTTTGCAGTAGGTCGCAGAAGGGATGGTGGCTAGGTTTTCTTTATCGGTGCCCACGGTGCCGGCGACCGATACATCCTGCGGGACGCGCAGGCCGGCGGCGGTCAGGCGGTGGCAAAGGTTCATGGCGCCCGGTGCGTCGTCTGCCAGAAACACTGTCGGGGAGAGGGGGCTTTTGGCGGCGGCTACCGCCTCATCTTCCTGGTCGTCTGAAGCCTCGAAGACCCGGATTTCGTCTGACAAACCGGCGGCCTTCATCTCTGATAGATACTCAGCTCGACGTTCCCGTGAATCGGATGATTCCATTCTCGTATCCGTGAAGGGGTTTGCGGTGCAGCCCGCGAGATAGGCGATGCGGCGGTGTCCGAGGTCGAAGAGATGGCGCATCACCAAACGGACGGCGGCGGCGTTGTCCAATACGACCGTATCGACGGGGATGGATGGAAAGCAATTGTCGAGGATGACCAGGGGAGTGTGAGTGTTTGCGAATTCGAGGGCGTAGTCCTCGTTGGCGATACCGAGCAGGATGACGGCATCCACCTGGGTGGCGAGTTGGGTGGGGCGAATCTGGCCCTGGGCTGTTTTGAGGGAGAGGATGGTAAGGTCGATGTTGCGGGCATTGCAGGCGTTCAGGAGGCCGGTCAGTATCAGGTTCAGGTAGGGTGCCTGAAGCAGTTGGGTGATGGAGGCGTTGAAGACGAGCCCCACCTGGGAGAGAGGACGCGGTCCCTCGGCAATGGCCTTGCCCACGTAGCAGCCCTTGCCATGGAGGCGATAGACGAGGCCCAGTTTGGCGAGATCGCCCATGGCGCGCTGGACGGTCAGGAGAGAGACGCCCAGGCGGTCGCAAAGTTCGGCGTAGGTGGGCAGTTGATCGCCGCGGCGTAATCCGCCGGAGGCGAGAAGACGGTGGATCTGTTCGCGCGCGAGGGCGCGTGGCGTATTATCTCGAATCTGGCGGAGGAATCTCATAATGCTTACGGCTTTAACAATAAGCGGTAAGGTGGCGAGTTGTCCAGAAAAACCACTCCACCCCCCCCCCCAGCTTCGAAAGGCCTGTTCGGCATGCGGGATATGATCAGGAGGCGAAAGGGTGGGCGTGGGCCTCATTCTATTTTCCGAAGGTAGCTTCGGATTTCATCCAGCCGGTCGTCTGGGGAAGTTGATTTCAGGCGGGGGAAGCGGCCGCCTGGCAGCATCACGTAGTCATTGTTGCGTTTCAGCATCAGCTTGGCCTCCTCTACTTCAATGGACTTGATTTTTTTGCCCGCGGCCAGGATACGGATTTCGGCCAGTTTGAGCAGTCGTTCACATTCGGCGGGAATGGGGCCGAACCGGTCGCGGAAGCTGGTCCGGAGCGCGCGCACCTCCTTGACAAAGCCCGTCTCGGCGATCCGGCGATACATTCCCACGCGCAGGCGCTCATCCTCAATGTAGGTCGCCGGAATGAGCGCCGAGTGGCTGGCCCCGGTGTCCGAGGGGGAGAGGCTCAGGAAGTCGAAAATCAGGTCCACATCGATGACGGGCGGTAACGGCTCGCCTTTTTTCCGGGCGATGGTGTGGCGGAGCAACTGGCAGTAGAGTCCGAAGCCGACGGCGGCAATATGGCCGCTCTGGCTTGCCCCCAGCAGGTTTCCCGCACCGCGGATCTCCAGATCGCGCATGGCCAGCCGGAAGCCGGTACCGGCGCCGGAATATTGCTTGATGGCCTGGATGCGCTTACGGGCCGTCGGATCCACATGCGCCTGGGTGGGCAACAGCATATAGGCATAGGCCTTGTGCTTGGAGCGTCCCACACGCCCCCGCAGCTGATAGAGTTCCGCCAGCCCGAACCGATCAGCCCGGTCAATCAGGATCGTATTGGCATTGGGGATATCCAGCCCGCTTTCAATGATCGTCGTGCAGAGCAGGACATCGAATTCGCCCTGGGCGAAACTGCGCATGACCTCTTCCAGTGCACCCGCCGGCATCTGCCCGTGGCCGACGCCAATCCGGGCTTCAGGGACCAGGTGCTGGATCCGTTCGCGCAACCGCTCGATGCTATGGACCCGGTTATGCAGGAAGAAGACCTGCCCCTCCCGGTTCAACTCGCGCAGGATGGCTTCCCGGATCACCGCATCGGCATCGGGGGTGACGATGGTTTCAACGGCCAGCCGCTCCTGGGGCGGCGTCTGGATGGTGCTCAAATCGCGGGCCCCGGTCATGCTCATGTAGAGCGTGCGGGGGATCGGAGTGGCGGTCAGGGTGAGGACATCGACCAGCCGGCGGATATGCTTGAACCGTTCCTTGTGCAGCACCCCGAACTTCTGCTCCTCATCGATAACCACCAGGCCAAGGTCCTTGAAGGCGATCGTCGGCTGGATCAGGGCATGCGTGCCGATGACGATATCCACCTTGCCCTCTGCCAGGCCCTGAATCACACGACTGCATTCACCGCGGGTGCAGAAGCGGCTGAGCATCTCGATCCGGATGGGAAAGGGGGCCATGCGCTCGGAGAAGGTCTGGAAATGCTGCTGGGCGAGAATGGTGGTGGGGACGAGGACGGCGACCTGTTTGCCCGCCATCACGGCCTTGAAGGCGAGGCGGATAGCCACCTCGGTCTTGCCATAGCCGGCATCCCCGCACAGGAGCCGGTCCATGGGCCGAGTGGCTTCCATGTCCTTTTTCGCCTCACGGATGGCCGATTCCTGGTCATCGGTTTCCTGATACGGGAACGAGGCCTCGAGTTCATGTTGCCAGGGATTGTCCGGCGGAAAGGCAAAGCCCGCCTGGGAATCGCGTGCCGCCTGGATTTCAAGCAGGGACGAGGCCATATCCTGCACCGCATGCTGGGCCGCGAGTTTCTCGTGAATCCAGCGCTTGCCACCCAGTTGATGCAGTGCTGCCGAGTGGCGCCCCACACCCACATAGCGGGTCAGGAGGTGGGCATGGGCGACGGGAACGTAGAGTTTGGCGCCCTCGGCATACTCGATCGCGAGGGCTTCCTGAAGCTGGTTGCTGACCATGATTTCACGCAAGCCGAGATAACGGCCAACCCCGTGATCGATATGCACCACCAGATTGCCCGGCTCCATATCGGTCCAGTCCGTAATCCGGGCACCACCTCCCCCCTGGGTCTTGCGTGAAGGCAGGCGCTTGCGTTGAATCTTACGGCCATAGAGATCCGGCTCCGCCACAACCAGCAGGTTGAACTCGGTACTGGCAAAGCCACCCGTCAAGGGGGCCATGACAATTTCCGGTTGCGCCTCATTAAAGATCGAGCCATACACATCCTCGAAGCGGGTACGGGTTCCCACGCTGTCAAAGAAAAAGGCGGTGTTCGTGCCGGTGGCAAGCCCTGCGGCGGTGGCCGTCAGAAACCGGCGCCGACTGGTTTCAATGGCATCGGGATGCAACACATGGCGGGCGGTGACGGAGGGAATGGGCTCCACGGGTTGGAAGTCGAGCGCGAGCAGGGGACAGGTCTCATCCGGACGGGAGCCCATGAACACCTGGCGCAAGGCCGGACGCGATAGGAGTACGGCCTCCAGGGAGGCGAACCGTTCCACATAAGCGCTGGCCTTGGCCTCCCGCACCGCTTCCTCATAGATGGCGGTGTGGGTCAGGATGGAATCCTTATCGGCCCAGACCACGATCAGGTCTTGACCGGCAGGAAGGTGGTCAAACAGGAAAGCCCGGTTCTCCGCGTGGCTGCGCAGGAGTTTCCATTCACTGGCTGGCGGGAGAATGGCTTCTGTTACCGGGGTGAGGGAGCGCTGTTCGGCTGGATCAAACGTCCGGAGCGACTCGACGGTGGAGCCGAAGAATTCGATGCGGAGCGGCCAGGGACTGGTCAGGGGCCAGATATCAAGGATGCCCCCGCGCAATGCGGCATCGCCCTGGAACTGAACTTCTGCCGAGAAGGCATAGCCGCTTTGCTCCAGATGGGTGGTCAATTCCGTCAGGTCGACTTCATCACCGGTTCTCAGCGTGCGCGACTGCGCCAGAAACGCTTCGCGCGACACAGTTCGTTCCATCAGGGCCTGGGCGCAGGTGGCGATGACCCGCGGCTCGGCCGTCGCCAGGGAGGTCAGGGTGTCCAGGCGTGCCCCCATGACGCCCAGATCCGGGGAGGTGGCCGTGTTGGTGGGAAGCACCTCCCAGCTGGGGAAGACCAGAGGGGGGAGTTCCCCGGGCGGGGTCAGGGACTGAAGGTCGCGCGCCATCCACTCCAGGGTGCGTGGCCCGTCGGCAATCCACAGGAGGGTGGCCTTCGACCAACGCGCGAGTTCCCAGACGAGCCAGGCCTCTGCGGCAGTGGGGATATCGGGGATGTGAATCAGGTTCGATTGCGCGAAAGCGGAAGCTAGCCGCTCCTGCAGGCGGTGCTCAAGATCCTTTTTCCATAAAAAATCACTCATCGTCCGCCTGGTTCCCGGATGAGGCGGGCTAGATCAGCCCGCTGGTGGCTTTCAGCCAGGCGTCAGCCATGAGCTGATGGCCGGCAGAGGTCGGATGCACACCATCGCCCAGCCAGTATTCGCCCGGTGCCCGCTGCAAGGCGGCATTGAAGATCTCCTGGAAGGGGATCAGGATGGCGTTGAATTCCTTAGCCATCGCGCGGGTAATGTCCCGGCGCTGGTTGATCTCCGGAACCCAGTCAGGACCGACCGCGCCATGGGCAAACACAAACGGTTCGCAAAGCACCAGTTTGATGCCCGGCCGTGCTTGCACCGTCCATTCCAGCAACATCCGGTAGAACTGTTCGAAACGCGGGATTTCAACCCCGTTTTTACTGCCAAACTCATGCCAGGTATCGTTGACCCCGATCAGGATGCTGATCACATCCGGGTTCAAATTGAGGCCGTCGACCTTCCAGCGCGCATACAGATCCACAATCCGGTTCCCGCTGATACCGCGATTATAGAATTGCAGCCCTTCGCCCGCGTGGGTGCAGAGCAGATGGGAGGCCGCCAAAAAGGCATACCCCGTGCCGAGT
>JBIKMI010000151.1:0-7013 GCA_044359285.1 Kiritimatiellia bacterium | reverse complement strand
GGAGCGCGTGCTCGAGGCGGGAGACCGGGTGGAGTATATCGCGCGGGAGCGAGCTGAACCGCCGGTCTGTTTCGATATCGGGATCGTTTTTGAAGATGACGAGGTCATGGTGATCAATAAGCCACCGAATCTGCCCTGTCATCCGGCCGGCCGCTATTTCAACCACACCCTCTGGGCCTGGTTGAAGACCCGCCATGGCCTTGAATCGCCCGCCCTGGTCAACCGGCTGGACCGCGAAACCTCCGGTCTCCTGCTGGTAGCCAAGCAGCCCCGGGCCGAATCAAGATGCCGGGAGCAGTTTTCGAAGCGCTCTGTGGTGAAGCGGTATGTGGCGCTGGTGGAGGGAGCCTTCCCTGCAACCCTGCGGGCGGAGGGGTGGCTCATGCCTGATCCCGCCTCAGGGGTGCATAAGCGCCGCCGGTTCGAGGCGGATGATACGGGGCGCGACGCTTCGATGCCCCCGCCCGCTCCGGTTCCCGGTAAAGAATGGGCCTTAACGGATTTTCGCCGGCTGCGCACTGCGAATGGCCTCAGTCTGGTGGAAGCGGTGCTCCATACCGGCCGCCTCCATCAGATCCGGGCCACCCTCCATTCGCTGGGCTTCCCCGTAGTGGGCGACAAGATCTACGGCCCCGATCCCCTGATCTTTGTCCGGTTCTGTACCGACACGCTGACCGCAGAGGATTGGCAGCGCCTGCGGTTGCCCCGCCAGGCCCTGCATTCCATGGAGCTGGAGTTTTGTCATCCTGTCACGGATCAGCCCTTGCGCTTTGAGGCACCCATGCCTGTGGATATGGCCGCGCTTGTGAAAAGTTAAAGTGGTTGCGCAAACAATATTAACAGGGTTGCGCACGAGGTCTTGATGTGTTGATTCCCTTGATCAATTCCAGAATACAGTCCGTATCGGAGAGATCTGAAAGCACCACCATGGCTCCTGCATCCTTCAGGGATTCCACGGTGAATTTCCCGGTGGCCACGGCAATGGAGACCGCATCAATCGCGTGGGCGGCGGCAATATCATTGGGGGTGTCCCCGATCAGGAAGCGGGCTTTGATGGTCTGGCCGGGCTTGAGCTGCGCCTCGACCCGCTGCATGGCGAGCCGCGCGATCTCATTCCGGTCGCCATGCTCATTGCCGAAGGCGCCGAGGACAAAGTGGTGGTGGAGGTTGAACTGCCGCAGTTTGATCCAGGCGCAGGACTCGACATTGCCGGTGACCAGGCCGAGGATGACTTCCGGCCGGGCGGAAAGGGCCTCCAGCAGGGGCTTGACCCCGGGGAATAAGGTCAGCTCCGCCTGATGGGCCGCCGCTTCCAGCTCAATGGGGAGCTGCTGATGGAACTGCTCAAAGTCGGCGCGGGTGAAGGGGCGGTGGTGCCGCTCCATGACCTGACGCATCACATCCAGATCCGTGCTGCCGGCAAAACTGATGGTCGACAGGTCGTCATCAATCTCCAGCGCCGCCTTCAGCGCGCGGACAAAAGAAAGTTTCCCGACTCCCCGCATATCCAGCAGTGTCCCGTCAATATCAAAGAGAATCACTAGCATCCCATGGGACGCAGGTTTTAAGGCTGTAGGCTGTAGACTGTTAGGGAATTCGCGCATTTCTGCTTGTTTTTACTCGCGGTTATTTCCAATAATATAAAAGGCTATTTTCTGCAATTTGACTTAACAGCCTACAGCCTAAACAGCTACAGCCTTGGCGGACCTTTGGGACGCCAGTGATTCTGAATTCTCTAGAATTTTCCCGAGATTCTTCACCAATTCCGCCATGGAGCCGAAGGTGAAATCAGCTTGATCCGGGGTGGCGGCGGGATTGACCAGAATGGTGTGGCAGCCGGCGGCACGGCCGGCGGCGGTGTCTTTCGGGGCGTCCCCGATCATCCAGGAGCGGGCGAGGTCGAGATCATGTTTCCGGGCGGCCTCCAGAATCATGCCCGGTTTAGGCTTGCGGCAGGGGCAGTCGGCTTCACGCAGGTGCGGGCAATAGAAGATGTCGAGCAGTTCTAGCCCCGCCTGCTCTTTGAGTTGGGCCCGCAGGCGCTGGTGCATATCGTCCAGGGTGGCGGCAGTCATGATGCCCCGGCCCACGCCCTGCTGGTTGGTGATGACCACGGCCACATACCCCCGGTCGGTGACCAGACGCAGGGCCGCGACAAATTCCGGCAGGAGGTGGAAGTCCTCCCAGCGTTCGACATAGCCCGGCCCGGGCGACTGATTCACAATTCCATCCCGGTCAAAAAAGATGCACTTTTTCATATTCTTAAAGTTGTTTCCTGTAACATAAAAATACCATCCAGAAGAAGAGTTCACCACTAATTAAGAAATGAAGAAATCCAGAGAAGAATTTTGAACAGAAGCTCGCGAAGATCGCGAAGAAGAAATAAATGTTTTGCGATTTTTGTGTCTGGCGATTACGCCATCCAGCAAAAATCGCAAAACGGTTTTTCTTGAATTGAAGAACAAAACAGGATTGAGAGACTTTCGCAGGGAATGCTTTCTGTGATTCCTTAAGAACCCGTTGCGGGATTTGTATGCGGAGTACCCGCCGCATACAAATCCCGCAACATTTCTTCTTCGCGGGCTTCGCGAGCTTCTGTTCAAACGTTTTTCTTAATCCGAATTTCTTCATTTCCCGATTAGTGGTGAACTCTTCTATTTCACTTCAAAGGGGGTTTCGGCAAAGATCTGGGAGCGAACGGAGCCCACTTTATAGGCGATCACCCGTAATTTATGCGGCCCGGATTTCATGGCGGCGGGGTCAAGCGTCAGCGTTGGGGATGAGCCGGGTGGTTGAAGGGTTTTGCCATCGAGCAGAAACATGAACCGGTTGAACATCTCGCCGGGATGGGGGGTGATCTCGGCCGTGAGGTGGGTGGCCTTCTCAAGCGTCCCGGTCTTCAGCCCCGTGAGGGTCACGGTGGAGCGCGGGGCCCAGGGGTTGGCGAGTGGTTCGCCGATCAACAGGATTTGCAGGGGAGAGCGGATCGACTGGATCAGGCTTTCGAGCGTGGTGCACCCGGCCACCTGGAAGGAAAAGACCCGGGCATGCGGAAATTTGGGCCAGGCTGAATAAGGCTCCGTCACCGTGCCCGCCGAGGCGGTGGCGCCGGCCCGGATCCATTCGGAAATTTTAGTTTGGCCGTTGTTGTCAAAGGCCGCGCCGAAACTGGTCAGATGCTCCGCGATGGCACCCGGCCGGAAATGGAACTGGCCCCTCGCGATTTCCGGCAGATCGGCCGCCCCGGCCATCACGCCGATCAGCGGCACAGGTCCGTCTGGACCGGTCGGCGGGGAAGGGGACATGAGCGCGGTGATTTCCAGCGCCTTCAATTCCCGCAGGGCTGGTTCAAATTCCCAGGACCGGCATTGCGTGCGGATGTCGCCGTTCGTTAAAATCAGGACCGTGCCCTCCGGCCGGGTCCGGTCGGACGCAACCCCCGCGCGGAGGCAGGCGAGGATCTCCTCGCGGGTATTGCCATTGTGCCCCATGTAACCCAGCATCATGCTGGCCACCGGCATATCGGGGCCCAGCCAGGCCTGCTGGACATCCAGGGATTGGGCGGGGAAGCCGGCAATACGCGGGGAGTCCGGTCCGGCAAAAATCGGGGAGCCATAGGTGCCCTTTTCAACCTCGACCGGATCCGGCAGGCGGCCCTTCAGGAAGGTGAGCCCCTGAATCGAGAGGGCGGGGGTAGTGGTGATGCGGAGGGGGAAGTCGACGGAATAGACCCAGGCGAGAATATGATCACCCAGTCCGCGCTCGCGGATGGCCTGTCGGGCAGGATGCCAGATTTTTGCCGTGAAGTCGGACGGGGAGATCTCGAACGCCGGGCTGGCCGGCAGATCGAGGGCCACGAGGTTGACCTCGGGAATCTGGCGCATCACGGCATAGGTGTGAGCGAGTTCCAGGGAACGGGGTGAGTTCCGGTTGGCCAGGAGCAGGACCTCATGGGGCCCGAGCGCGAAGGAGACAGAGCACAGAATCCAGAATCCAGAATTCAGAATCCAGAATCCAAGAGACAGAGGACGGAAAACAGAATGCAGAATAATGTTGAAACTCAGGCCCCTGCGGGTCTGGATTTCAACCGCACTATTCTGGATTCTGGATTCTGGATTCTGGATTCCCGCTCCCTCTATTTACTTCGGCAACTCGATGGGACAGGGCTTGATGTTCCAGACATCCCTCGAATATTCCAGGATGGTGCGGTCGGAGCTGAATTTGCCCATATTGGCGATATTCATCAGCACCATCCGGGTCCATTTGTCCTCGTCCTGATAGGTCTCATCCACCTGCTGCTGCGCCTGGATATAGGACTGGAAGTCCGCCAGATGCATATAGTGGTCCCCGTGTTCGAGGAGGGCTTCCCTGATGGAGTGGTAAAGGCCCGGCTGCTCCAGGTTGATAAAGTCGCCGGACAAGCAGTCGATGATGGTCCGGATGGACTCATCACTGTTGTAGTACTCCCAGGGGTTGTACCCGGCGGCGCGCAGGGCATCGACCTCCTGAACGGTTTTGCCGAAGAGGAAGAAGTTGTCGGCGCCGACCTCCTCGCGGATTTCGATATTGGCGCCGTCGAGCGTGCCGATGGTGAGGGCTCCGTTCAGCGCGAACTTCATATTGCCCGTGCCGCTGGCCTCGGTGCCGGCGGTGCTGATCTGCTCGCTGAGGTCGCTGGCCGGAATGATCCGTTCGGCGAGGGAGACGCGGTAATCGCTCAGGAAGACCACCTTCATGCGGCCCCGCACATCGGGATCGGTGTTGATCACGGCGGAGAGGTCGTTGATGAGTTTGATGATCAGCTTGGCCATGGCATAGCCCGGCGCCGCCTTGCCGCCGAAGATGAACGTCCGGGGCAGGACGAACGCGTCGGGGTTCTTCTTGATCTGCGTATAACGGTGCAGGATATGCAGGCAGTTCAGGAGCTGGCGCTTGTACTCATGCATGCGCTTGACCTGGACGTCAAACAGCGAGTCGGGGTCAATCTCCACGCCATGCGCCACGCGGATATAATCCGCCAGGCGGACCTTGTTGTCCCGCTTGATCCGGCGCAGTTCGGCCTTGAACTCGGCATCCTTGGTGAAGCGCTCCAGTTTTTTGAGCTGATAGAGGTCCTTGACCCAGCCGTCCCCGGTTTTTTTGGTGATCAGGGCGGCCAGGGCGGGATTGCTCTTGAGCAGCCAGCGCCGCTGGGTGATGCCATTGGTCATGTTGGTGAACTTCTGCGGCCACAGTTCAAAGAAATCCTTGAACAGGGTCTCCTTGATCAGTTCGGAGTGCAGGGCGGCGACCCCGTTGACCTTATGGCTGCCCACGACGGCCAGATTGGCCATGCGGACCTGCTTTTCATTTCCTTCCTCGATGAGCGACATGCGGTTCAGCCGCTCGTGGTCGTTCGGGAACTTGTTCATGACCTGGCGCAGGAAGCGGCGGTTGATTTCGTAGATAATGGTCAGGTGCCGCGGGAGCAGGTCCTCAAACAGGCGGGTGGGCCATTTTTCCAGTGCCTCGGGCATGATGGTGTGGTTGGTATAGCCGAACACCCGCGTGGTCAGCTCCCAGGCCATCTCCCAGTCGAGTCCGTTGACATCAATGAGGAGGCGCATCATTTCCGAGATGCCGATGGCCGGGTGGGTGTCGTTCAGCTGAATGGCCACCTTGTCGGGCAGCACGCGCCAATCGGTATTGTTGGTGCGGAAGCGGCGCAGGATGTCCTGGATCGAGCAGGAGACAAAGAAATACTGCTGCTTGAAGCGGAGCTCGCGGCCTTGTTCGATGCGGTCGTTGGGGTAGAGGATCTTGGTGATATTCTCACGCAGGATCTTTTGCTCATAGGCCCGGATATAGTCGCCGTTGTTGAAGAACGAGAGATCGAATTCTTCCGAGGCCCGGGCGGTCCACAGGCGCAGGTTGTTGACCGTGTTGTTGCCGTAGCCCGCCACCGGGAAGTCGTAGGGCAGGCCGATAATGGTGTCATGATTCACCCAGCGGCAGGTCTGGCGTCCCTGATCGTCCTTGTCGTCCTTCACTTCGCCCCCGAAATGGACGGGGTATTGGTACTCCGGCCGCTCGATATCCCAGGGCGTGCCGTCACGCAGCCAGTTATCGGGCTCCTCGACCTGGTTGCCGTTGCGCAGGGCCTGGCGGAAGATGCCGTAGTCGTAGCGGATCCCATAGCCATAGCCGGGGAGTTCGAGGGTGGCGAGGGAGTCGATGAAACAGGCGGCCAGCCGGCCGAGACCGCCGTTGCCGAGGGCGGCATCGCGCTCGAGATCGCGCAGGTAGTTCCAGTCGAGGCCCAGTTCCGACATGGCCTGGGAGACCTTGTCGTCGAGACCGAGGTTGATCACGTTGTTGCCCATGGCGCGCCCGATGAGGTATTCCAGCGATAGATAGTAAACGCGCTTGACGTTGCGCGCGGTATAGGTCTGGCTGGTCTGCATCCAGCGCCCGATCAGGCGGTCGCGGACGGCCATGGCGAGGGCGATATAGCGGTCACGGTCGGTCGCCGAATACTGATCGCGGGCCAGGGTATAACGCAAGTGGTTCTCAAAGCTCAGCTTGATTGCTTCAACGGTATCCAAGGTGCGGTATTGACGCAAATCATCACATTTAGCCGATTCGGCGGCAGGGCCGGTAGCTTTGCGGGTCTTTTTCACGTTTGTTTCAGTTTTAGCCATAATCATTCCCCAGTCTATAAGTTCTACAATCGTCGCAAAGGGGGATACTAGCGGAAAGGGGGCGAGAAGGCAAATAATTGACAATTTGAAGCTAATATAATAGTTAGTATACTTAATTTAGAGCATAGAAGGTAAGGCATGAAGAACCCGATGGATCGACAACTGGAAAAAAGGCTATCGGAACGGGCGGTGGCCATCGGGCGTGAAGGCGAAGTGGCTGCCTTTAAGGAGCTGCTCGAATTGCTGGGTTCATCATCGGCCAATGCCAGCTGGCTGACTGGTTGACCGCCCATGGCCTGTCGTACCGCTACGATGCCAAATTCCGGATGATCG
>JBIKMI010000150.1:0-7028 GCA_044359285.1 Kiritimatiellia bacterium | reverse complement strand
CCGACATTCTGGCCGAACGTCTGGCAGAGTATGTGAAAGTCGCGCTGGCAGGCAAGCCGGTCCCCTCAGGCCCCATCCGCATGACCCACCGGTGGATTCCCGAACAGGTGGAATAAATTGTTCCCCGATTACTGAATCACCACCATCTGGTGGCAGGTGAATCGGTCAATCTCCAGTTCCAGCCGTCCATCCTTCACCCGGAACGGGATCTCCTTCCCCTGCGGCTCCAGCGTCACTCGCTTGGCGGGCTTGTCGAGCCGTACCGACACCTTGACATCGCAGCAGGGCGTGAGGTCCTCAATGACCTCCATCATCATCTGCCCCATATGCGTCTGCTGCAACCCGCCACGCTGGACGAGGTTGGCGTGCAGGAGGTGCAGGACATGCCGCTTCGCCGCAGGCTGCTCTGTCAGTGTGACCCGCGCCGTGGCCGGCAGGTTCGACTTCAAACCGATCCCCTCACCCAGCAGGCGGCGCAGGCAGGCCAGGAAGAACTGCTTCGTCGTCACCTGACCCCACTTGCGGTAGGCCAGACAGAGATCCATCGGCAGCCAGATAACATTGCCCTGCTGCACGCCGCAGGCGAACCCGGTCCCCTGCCGACGCTGCGGCGCGTGCTGGTGCGAGCAGAAGTGGTTCCAGGCCCGCTCGAAATACGGCTCCACCACTTCACCCAGCGCCGTGCCGGTGGTGACTTTCAGGCGCGGATAGCGGCAGTAAATGACGAGCGGCGAGGCCGCGAAGGAGGGCCTCAACTCCGGTATCGGCAGGATGTAGTCGAGCGAGAACTCGCTCTCCTTCGCCACCTCGGCGCCCACATTGAACAACGGCTTGCCATCGGCGCCCAGCGCACTCCGGCCGGTAAAGAGGACCTTGCCGCCCTTGGCGGGATGGTCTGTCATGGTTATCGCCCCTCATCATTTAGCAAAACTTGCCGCTTCCGCCGCACACTCCGACCAGGCCAGAAGGCCGAGCAGCAAAATAAAGGACCATAATACAACCGACCGCCCTATACCTTCGAACCTGCCCATATCTCCTCCTGTTTGTTATCGGATATATAATGATTATCCTATCAGATAACTCTGTCAATGACATTTCGTTATCGGTTGATGCCCGTTCCCCTTGTGTTCGGAATCAACCCCATAATTATGTGGTCTTGGGAGATTTGTCGGTTACCTATCAGTCGGCACAGTAAGTTTGCATGTGAATCCGTCTTAACTCCGAAAGCACTATAGGTGGGAGGCCAAACAAGTAACTTCTGCATGTCACCACAGGCTCCTAAGGCTATCTATCGGATTCTGCTGAAAAAGCACCTTTGCCGGCCAGATTAGGGATGCGGCGCCAAGGGATTGGCGCCGGGGAACAGGGGACTTTTTCAGCAGAATCGCTTGTCGAGACGTGATGGGTGACCCCGGTGTCGCTCTGTCGCTCCCCGGTGTCGCTCAACCCAAAAAGCCCATCCGGAAGCTGCTCACACCCTGTTCAGCGCACCACAATCACAATGGACGGGTTTTCCTCTTCAACCAGGCCAGGTCTGAACCCTCGAGTTCGGGCGACAGACGAGCCCAAACGGTCTGATGGTAGGCATTCAGCCAGGCGCGTTCTTCCGGAGTGAGTAATGCCGTGATCACTGGGGCCGTGTCGATGGGGCACAACGTGAGCGTGTCAAAGCGCAGGAAAGACCCATAGTCCGTTGTGCCGGATTCAGCTACAAAGGCCATATTCTCGATCCGGATCCCGTATTCCCCCTCGCGGTAAAATCCCGGCTCCACGGTCACCACCATCCCGGGCTTTAAGTCGCTGGGATTCCAGGCGGAGCTGAAGCCGTGCGGCCCCTCATGCACATTGAGATACGCCCCCACCCCATGCCCGCTGCCATGTTTGTAATTCAAGCCATCGCCCCACAAGGGCAATCGCGCCAACGTATCCAGGTGGGTTCCGGTCATACCGGCCGGAAATTTCACCCGGCTCAGGGCCATCATGCCTTTGAGAACTAAAGTATAGTGCCGGCGTGCCGCCGGTGCTACCGGCCCTAACGCCACCGTGCGCGTTGTATCCATGGTCCCTTCAAAGTAATTCCCCCCAGAATCCACAAGGAATAAACCTCTCCGCTTGAGCTGGGCGGCTGACTCGCGAGCGACCGCATAGTGCACCATCGCGGCATTGGCCTGATAGCCGCAGACAGCGTTGAAACTGTCATCCCGATATTCAGGCGCCATCTGACGGAACGTCTTGAGCTTTTCCCGGGCCGTGAACTCCGTCACCCGCGCCCCGTGCGCCAGCTCGCCATCAAGCCAGGCAAAGAATTTCACCAGCGCCAAGCCATCCACCAAAGCGGCCTTATGCCAGTTCGCCTGTTCTACCGGGTTCTTGATGGCCTTGAGTTCCGTGGTGATATCAGTCGTGGCCTCAAGCCGCCGCACGGCCTTCGGTATCGCATCGGCCAGTGTTATATTCACCCGCCGCGGATTGAAGTAAAGGGCCATACCCGCCGGCAGGGTCTTAAGGCTCTGGCCGACCGCCTCATAGGGACGAAGGGTCACCCCCTGCTTCCCGAATGTTATGCGAAGCGCCGGTGAGATTTTTGAGCTATCCACAAAAAGAACCGCCTTCTTCGCGTCCACCAGGGCATACGCCAGAACCACCGGTGAATGGTCAACATCGTTACCCCGGATATTGAACAGCCAGGCAATGTCGTCCAATGAGGCGAGGAGCAAGGCATCCGCCCCCTTTTCCTTCAACTTCGCACGCACGGCCGCCAGTTTCCTGCCCCGCCCCACCCCCGCATATTTTATAGGGAAATCCAAAGCAGGGGCCTGCGGAAGCGGTGGACGATCCGTCCAAACCTGGCTACACAAGTCTTCGTGAATCCGGAGCTTGAGCTTCTTGGGAGTGAACGCTTTCTCCATATCCCGCACCGCCTCAACCGCAAACAGCTGCCCGTCGAAGGCCACGGCTTGACCGGCCTTCAACTGCTCAAGAATCCATTCGTTCACAGTGGGCACCTTCGGCTCACGGCTTCTAAAGAGCTTGATCCCGGACCCCTTCAACTCGTTTTCAGCCTGGACAAAATAGCGTCCATCCGTCCAGAGCGCGGCCGTTTTCAAAGTGATCACCAGCGTGCCGGCCGAGCCGGTAAACCCGGAGACCCACTGACGAGTCTGCCACCGTGCGCCCACATACTCGCTCTGGTGCGGATCCGAAGATGGCACCACCAGCGCCGCCACCTTGCGAGCTGCCATCAGTTTCCTTAAAGCCATCAATTTTTGCGTTACGTTCATTTTATGTTCCTTCGACCTCATTTCGGCCTTTAGAGGCACTTGACCAACCTGCCGCCGCAGGGGACGCTGGCAGCCACCCTGAGTTAAACTCATCCCTGATGCGTTCCTGATGAACTCTTGGCCCGCAGCCATTCAGTAATGGTTTTTGCGGAGGCGAGGCTCACGCCCGGCACGACCGCAATCTCCTCTGCCGAGGCCCGCTGCAGGCGAAGCACCGAACCGAAATGGGTCAACAACGCCGTCTTGCGTTTCTCGCCCATCCCCGGAATCTCATCGAGGACCGACTCCCTCAGCCGCCGTCCCCGCAAGCGGCGGTGATAGGCCAACGCGAACCGATGCGCCTCATCACGAATGCGCTGCAACACATAGAGGGCCTTGGAGTCTGAAGGCAAGCGTAACGGCGTGGCCTGCCCCGGCACGTGGATTTCCTCGAAGCGCTTGGCCAGACCAATCACGGGCACGTGGGTGATCCCCAGCAGCAACAACTCGCCTCTCGCCGCATTCAGTTGCGACAGCCCGCCGTCCACCACCAGCAGATCAGGGCCCCGTCCGCCCTCCCGCTGCAACCGCTCAAACCGCCGGCGGATCACCTCGGCCATCATCGCGGGATCATCCGTCTGATGCACGGTCCGGATCCTGAAATGCCGATAGCGGTTGGGCGACGGCATACCGTCCACCGCACTCACCATACTGGCCACAGAGTGGGTCCCTGAAATATTGGAAATGTCATAACATTCAATCAGCTGGGGCGGAGCCGAAAGCCCCAATGCCTCCTGTAACCCCGTGATCCCGGCCTTGGCATCCTCCGCTTTAATTTCCGGCGTGGACGCCACACGCGCGCGCTGATGCGTGATCTCCTTGAGCATGAACCAGGTATCGCGCAACGCCGCCGCCTCTTCAAATTGATGGTGGGCGGCCGCCTTCGCCATCCGTTCCCGCATCGTCTCAAGCAAGACGGGTGTCTCCCCGCGCAAGAAGGCACAGGCGGCGGCGACCTTTTCAAGGTAGGCCTCCCTCGTGATCCGCCCGATACAGGGGGCGGAGCAAAAACGGACAATATCATTGAGGCAGTGCTTGTGATGGGTGGCATCCGGCTCACGTGGCGCACACTTGCGAAGTCCAAACGTCCTCTCCACAAAATCCATGGCCACCCGCGTGGCGACGGAATTGACATAAGGGCCCAAATACAAGGCCCCGTCGTCACGCCGGATGCGGACCGCCTTGAATTGCGGCCAGGGCTCTGCCAGATGGATCCGGAGCATCAGAAACCGTTTGTCATCCCGCAAATCCACATTATAGCGGGGCTTGTAATCCTTGATCAGCTGCCCTTCCGTCAGCAGGGCTTCGGCTTCATTTCGCAGGACCACAATATCAAAGTCGTCCACACTCCGGATCAACCCACGCAGTTTGGGATCCGCCCGCACCCAGGTACTGGTGCGGAAATAGGACTGCACCCGTTTCCGTAACGAGGCCGCCTTGCCGATATAAATGATCTTCCCCCGCCGGTCCCGCATCAGGTAACACCCCGGTTTATCAGGGAGCTCCTGCAGCTTATGCCGAACTTTATCGGGGATCGTGATCACGGTTCCCGCGGAACGGATTTACAGGCGGCAAAAAGATTGGCGAAAAGCAGCTCCAACTTGGATGTCGGCGTGGCAGAAAAGGCAATGCGCAGGATGCCGCAAAGATTAATGACGCCTGTGGAATACTCCGTCAGGAGTTTCTGGCGGATTTTTTCAGGATCGGACTGTTTCAACCGCACACACATGAAGTACCCTGAATTGAACGGCAATGGCGTGAATTCATCCTGGTATTCGGGATGTGCGGCCAGAACGCGCTTGATCTCTTCATAGCGCGCCTTCAACAGGTCGAAGGCCTTCTGCTTCTCAACCGCATAGGCGGGGTTCTTCCAGGCGGCAAGCAGCATGGACTGGGCCGGCATCGAAACGTTCGATATGTTCGCGCGAATGGCCCCGGCACATTTCCCCTCCAACGCCTGATACAGGGCAGATGAGCCCCCCTTGATACCAAACGTAATGAAGCCGACGCGGAATCCCCAGACATAGTCCTCCTTGGTGGGACCATCCAGTTTGACGGCCAGCAGGTTCTCATGGGCGTCACAGAGATCCGCGAACATGGACTGGGTATAGACCCCCTTCTCAAAGACCAAGCCGAAATACGCATCATCGAGCAGGACCACCAGCTGGCGGCCTGCCCCGGCTTCAGCCAGCAGAAGCTGCTTCAAGGCCGGGACTTCTTTCTCCAGCAGGGTATAGCCGGCAGGGTTATTCGGAAAGTTCAGCGAAATGATGAGCTTCTTCTCCGTGCGTTGCGATAGCGCCTTGCGCAGCCCATCGAGGTTGAACCCGCCAGCCGCATTGAACGCGGGATAGGTGACGATCTGCCCGCCGAACGAGGCGCCGAAAATAAGGTCATAATTTTCCCAGTAGAGATCCGGGGTCAGCAATACATCCCCGTCATTACAGAACATATAGGCCGCAACGCTGAGTCCGTGGGTAAGGGCACAGGAGACCACCGGCTGGCTGATGGCCTTACCGGCCAATCCCGGGTTTTTCTGAAGCAGCATCTTCCCCCACTGCTCGCGAATTTCGGGCAGGCCCGGACTCGGGGCATACGGAAAGGCCGCCGCTTTTGGCAGGTTCAGTTGAGAGGCAATGCTCGGCAGACAGAGCGGAGAGCCATCCTCTTCCAGCGCGGTCCCGATCGTGGCGTTAATCCCCTTGCCACGGGCCTCCGCCGACTGGGCAAGAATGCCCATTTTCGGGAAGAATATTCTACGGCCACGCTCAGAAAGCATGGACATCACGGCCGGATTGGCCCCCTCAATGGTTTTGTTCAATACAAGCGCCTGAGTATCCATGATTCTGTACTTCCTTACGGGGTTATTCAGATCAACACAAAGCCGTCCGGTGGCGCGATTTACGCCCTATAGAGACAGCCCTTTTGCGCGGAGAAGATGCCTAAGACACCCGGAAAACGCAAGCTGAAATGCATCGCTTCAAGGAAGGCCCTCAGGGCGCCTTTACGGCGGCGGCCAACTCACGTCCCATGGCGCGACATTGTTCCATCTCGGCGGGGCCAGGCTGCCACTTGACCTTCAATCCCGGCCGCACCAGGGGAATCCCCGACTTGCGGAACATCTCTTCAATATCCCTCACGCTCTCCGCGCTCCACCCGTACGACCCGAAAGCTGCGCCAATCTTATTTTTAAAACGAAGCCCCTTCATCTCTTCTAGGATCTTGGCCATGGAGGGCAGGATCCCGTTGTTGTGGGTGCAGGATCCCAACACCACCAGCTTGGCCTTGAATATATCCACCATCAGGTCATTGCCGTCCGACAGCGCCGCATGGCACACCTTGCAGTCCACGCCGCATTCAATCAGCCCTTCCGCAATCCCCTTCGCCATTTTCTCCGTGGCGTTCCACATGGTGTCATAGACAATCAACGCAGTCGGCGCAGGCTTCTGCTTCGCCCACTCCAGATATTGCGTGACAATCTGCAGGGGATCCTTCCGCCAGATTACCCCATGGCTCGGGGCAATCATGTCGACCGGAAGCTTCAACGCCAGGATCTCTTCGATCTTCTTGGTGACCTTATCGCTGTAGAGGGTCAGGATATTGGCGTAATATTTGAGGGCCTCCTCATACAGTTCAGCCTGATTGACCAGGTCGTTGAACAGGAAGGCCGAGGCGTAATGCTGGCCAAAGGCGTCATTGGACATGAGA
>JBIKMI010000149.1:0-7080 GCA_044359285.1 Kiritimatiellia bacterium | reverse complement strand
TTTCGTGTTGTGTCAAGGGTTTGCCCGGGGTGGGACTCGAACCCACACACCCTTGCGGATAAGGGATTTTAAGTCCCTTGCGTCTGCCATTTCGCCACCCGGGCGGGTTTGCGGCTTGTATATGTATCAAAGTTCTTCCAATAACCAATAACAAATAACCGATTACTCCTTGATCCCTCTCACAACCATGGTATGGTGTGCGTCAGTTTGGCACTGCGACAGAATAGACCATGAAAGCTGGATTTTTAGAAAAACTGATTTCGCGACTGGATCGGCTTGACCCGGAAAGCGTTCAAACTCATTTCCTGCGGTTAGCCAAGGAAAAGGGACTTTTAGAGACGATTTTTCAATCGATTCAGGAGGGGGTGGTGGTGCTTGACGGAAAAGGCACGATCACTTACACCAATCGGGCGGCCGGTGAATTCATAGGTTTTAATCATACCACGGCGATTGGCAAGCCGATGAGCAAATTCCTGCGGGAAATTGACTGGAACCGGATCCTGAATCTGGATACCGGTGAATGGACCAAGCTCAGCAGCCACCAGATTGAAGTGCGTTACCCCGAGCCCCGCGTCCTCAATTTCTATGTGGTCCCGCTCTCCGCCGTCGAGAGCAACGAAAAAGGAGCCGTCATCATCCTGCGCGATGTGACGCGCGACCGCGCCAAGGAAGCCTCGCTCGTGGAATCGGAGCGGCTGAATGCCGTGCGGCTGCTGGCGGCCGGCGTGGCCCATGAGATCGGCAATCCCCTGAATGCCTTGAATATCCATCTGCAACTGCTCGACCGCGAGCTGAAAAAGAACAGTCACGGCAACCGGGCCAATCTACTGGAACTGGTGGGGGTCGCCCGCAACGAAGTCACCCGGCTGGATCTGATTATCACCCAGTTCCTCAAGGCCATCCGCCCTTCAAAACCCAATCTGGCCAGGAATCCGGTATCCGCGATCATCAAAGAAACGCTCGCCCTGCTCCAGCAGGAAATTGAAAACCGGGGCGCCCATGTTGAACTGGAACTGCCGACGGATCTGCCGGGCATCCAGGTGGACAAGGATCAGATCAAGCAGGCCTTCTTCAATATTGTCAGAAATGCGTTGCAGGCCATGCCGGATGGCGGGCTTCTCCGGATTACCGCTGCCGCGTCGGACCGGTTTCTGGCGGTCGCCTTCCGGGACAATGGCTCCGGGATCTCGCCGGAGGATATCGGCCACATTTTCGAGCCGTATTACACCACCAAGGCCAAGGGATCCGGGATCGGCCTGATGATCGTTCAGCGGATTATCCAGGATCATGGCGGCCGCATGGATGTCCATAGCGAACCGGGGGTGGGCACGACCTTCACCCTGTTCCTGCCGCTGGAGGAGCGGAGGGCCCGCCTCCTGAAAGCGCACACCCGCTCGAAATCGTCCCAGGAGGAACCCGCATGACCCCGCGCCGCACCGTGCTGATTGTGGATGACGACAAAAACACGCGGGAAGGCCTGAAACGGGCCCTGCAGGGCTCCTACGAGGTCGTGCTGGCCGATAGCGCTGAAAACGCGCTGCCCTTACTCGATGAGCGTGCGGTGGATTTTGTTTTGAGCGACATCCGCATGTCGGGAATGGATGGAATGACGCTCCTCCAGCGCATTACAGCCCGCAGCAACCCGCCCATCGTCATCATGCTCACCGCCTACGGCAATGTGGAAACAGCCGTTGAGGCGATCAAGCGGGGGGCTTACGACTTCCTGACCAAGCCGGTCAACCTGGATCATCTTGACCTGCTGATCAAGCGCGCCCTGCGCACGCATGAGGTTGAAAATGAAAACCTGACCTTGCGTGCCCAGCTGGACAGCCGGTTCGGCCTGGAAAACATTGTGGGGGAGTCTGCGGCGATTCAGGAAGTCTTTGACATCATCAAACAGGCCGCTCCCTCGCAGGCCACGATTCTGATCCAGGGCGAAAGCGGAACCGGCAAGGAGCTGGTGGCCCACGCCATTCATCAACTCAGCACCCGGATCAAAGGGCCGTTCATCCCCGTGCACTGCGCCGCGCTAGCCCCCACCCTGCTGGAAAGCGAATTGTTCGGACATGAAAAAGGGGCCTTCACCGGGGCCACGGAACGACGGCGCGGCCGCTTCGAAATGGCGGATGGCGGCACCCTGTTCCTCGACGAAATTGCTGAAATTCCCACCTCGATCCAGGTCAAACTGCTGCGCATCCTCGAAGAGCGCAAGTTTGAACGGGTCGGTGGTCATCAGACCCTGGACGTGGATATCCGCCTGATTGCCGCCACCAATGCCGATCTCGGCGCCATGGTGAAGGCGAAGACCTTCCGCGACGACCTGTTTTTCCGGTTGGATGTCGTGTCGATCACCCTACCCCCCTTGCGTAAACGCGTGGATGATATCCCCCTGCTCTTCACCCACTTCCTCAGGGAGTTCAACGTCCGGAATAACAAACAGATTGAAGACATCACGCCTGAAGCCATGGACATGCTGACCGCCTATGCCTGGCCGGGTAATGTGCGGGAATTCCGCAACGTGATAGAGCGCATGGTTGTGCTGGCACGGGCGCCCCGTCTAACAGTCAGGGATCTTCCCCTCTCCATCAAAACGGCAGTCCAGGGTGAAGGCCATGAGCGGGCTCATACGCTCCAGGGGGATCACCCCCACTCCAAGCCGGCCTCCATGGCCGAGGGGGAGCGGCTCATGATTTATGCGGCACTGAAGAAAAATAACGGCAACCGGACCCTGGCTTCCGAGCAGTTAGGCATCAGCCGGCGCACGCTCCAGCGCAAGCTCAAGGAGTATCAGTCTTTGCCCCGGGAGTGATCGTACTGGTTTTGGGCGGGCGCGTGGTCGTCCGGTTCCGGTCGATACCGGCTTTTTTCTTCATTTTCTCCAAGATCATGGCCGCCCTCAACGAATTCTCGAAATCCAGATCCACGAGGGAACCCAACGCGACCGCCTGCTGGTAATGCTGCTGGGCACGGGTGATATCCGGAGGTGAAATGGTGATCAAGATCTGCGCCAGGTTAAAGTGGGCTTCGGCCGAATCCGGCTTGATGGCAATCACCTTTTCGATGGCGTCACGCGCCTTTCCAATTTCACCCAATCCCATATAGGCGGTGCCCAGGGTCAACAGGGCATCTGCGTTCTTAGCTCGCCAGACATCAAACGGCGCCATCAATTTGACCGCATCGGCAAACGCACCCGCCCGGCAATCGGCCACGGCCAGCAGCACAGTCAGGTCGGTTTCCGCGGGCATCAGTTCTGTCGCCTCCGTCAACAAGGTGATCGCCCGGGCGATCTCATTCGATTTCATCAGACGGTTCGCCTCTGTTTTTACCGCAGACACCACTGTCCGGCACAGGGAATTGGTTCCCGGGCGGTCCCCGGATTTTGCCAGCTTAGCCTCAAGCTTCGCGATCTTGCGCTGCAGGAGTTGATTGGCCTTGGCGGCCTCAACCACCTCCTCCTGAAGTCGATCCCGGTCCATTTGCAGTTGTCGGGCTTTGGCTTCGGTCTCAGCAGTATTGATGGCCAGCACCGCCTGAACCTTCTTGAGTTCCCCCATCAAAGTCTGCGCCCGGTTCGTGGAAGGCGATTCCAGCAGGCCCGTCCGGCCCCTATCCCCATCCGGCTCACGGGGCTTTTCCAATTCAGCCAAGGCCGTCTGGCACTCCGCCACGCGCGACCTGATCATGGAGGTCTGCCAGTTGGGATAGGTCGCCGTGAGGCGCGCATAATGCCCGAGTGCCTCACGATAGGATTTCGCGGCATCCGCATTAAAATGCTCCGCTCTTGCCAACTCGGCCTCCACCACGGCCAGATAAGCTTTTTTAAGCCATTCGCCCGCTTGCGGGGCCACATTGGTCACGGGTTCCGACCCGGCGTGCTGAACCCCGCCGCCGACCAACAGGATCCCCACCAGGAATAATCTGATTATTGATTTCATAAAGGTCTCTCTTTTTTATTTAACTCCGACAAAACACCAGGTCCGATCAATCGCTCGAAATGCTCCGGCACATCGGCTTCAAAGGCCATTCGTTTTCCACTGAAAGGGTGATTGATGGCGAGCGACCGGGCGTGCAGGGCCAATCCCCGGTGGGGGTCATTTTCCTGGCCGTATTTCCGGTCCCCCACGATCGGATGCCCCTGCTCCGCAAAATGGACCCGAATCTGATTTTTGCGCCCGGTAAGCAGGGTGATGTCCACTAAGCTGAAATTCCGGGTCTCCTGCCGGACGCGGTAGGCGGTGTGCGACAACTGGCCTTGCGCGGTGTTCTGGGTGGAATAGACGCGAAAGGCGGCATTTTCAGCCAGGTAGGAGGTAATCACGCCCTCTTTTTTGTCCAGGATGCCATGAACGACAGCCAGGTAATGCTTCTCGGTCTTGTCCCATTTTGTCTGGAGCGTGCGCTTGGCCTCCTCCGTTCTGGCAAAGACCAGCACCCCGGAGGTGTCCCGATCCAACCGGTGAACAATAAAAATCCGTTCCTTCGATTTGTTACACCCCTTGCGGACATAGTCGGTCAGCAGGTGATAGGCGGTGCGCGTCTGCTCATCATCTGTAGCGATGGTCAACAACCCGGCCACCTTGTTGACCACGATGATATCGCGGTCTTCATGCAGGATAACAAGCCCTCTGGGCTGGTGCCGTTTCATCGCGTTCCCCTTGAAAAATTACCTTCATACCCGGCCACCCGGTGACCCTGCCGCAAGGCACGCCAGCGTTCACACACCAGGGCGGGCTCATAGCGGCGGTTGATAAAGTCAGCTCTTATATACCGTGCGCCTGCTTTTTGCAATTCCCCCAGTCGACTTGCCAGTGAAAAGGGAACCTCATTGATGGCAAGGGTACGACACCCGTGCTGGATCATCCGCACGGGTTCACCGGTACCGGACTCCCATTCCCGCTCCAAGGTCCGGCAATCCGGACTGGCCGGACAGTGCTGGGCCTGGGCGGCCAGGGCGCAGTTCTCGGAAATGAATAACGGGGTATCCTGATACACAATGACCGTTGCCTGCTCCCCGAATTGTTTCAGCAGCGGAAGCATATTTTCACGACTATCGTCCGGCGAGAAGGTAAACCGGCCTGCCCCCATGGCGAGAACCTGCCGAGCCGCGGAGCGGTTCGTCACATAGACTGACCAATCGGCCGTCAGCGCAGGGGGGGGTGGCTGGCTGAGGACCGGGGTGCAGGAGCGGTTTAGCAACGTCCAGGAGAAGAGCGCACCCGCCTCCCAGAGCGTCCACCCTTCCGCCTGCAGCACCTTGATCTTCTCTTCGAGGTCCGGGCGCTCCCACTCGCGCATGAGGGGCGGCAGGGCCAACCTGATCTTGCCGGCCCCGACCTGCTGGCACCAGAGCGCCAATCCGGCCATCAGCTCAGCCAGGGAATCGCGCTGGATTTCAATCACCACCTCATCCAAATCCTGGTAATCCGCCGGTTCCAAAGCGGAAAGGTGGGCCAGCCGATCGGTTTTAATGGACCAATGCAGGAGATGGGTCTTGCCTGCAGGTGTACCGGCCAGAGGTTTTTCGGCCGTCTGAACCGCCTTAACGGCCTGCTGACGGTGGGTGTCCACGGCGCCAGACAGCGAGGCAGTCAGCTCACGCCGGAGCCGGTTAAGGATCGAAACGGGGATGAACAGGCTGGCGGGGTTGTGCATCTGAAGATCAGCCAATTCAAACAGAGTGTCGCCCAGTTTACCGAAAGCCGTCCGGACCGTCCGGCTCACCCCCTCCGGATCCCGACTGGGTTCGAAGAGGCCCGCGATGGCGGACCGGACCGATAAGCCAGCGCAGGAGTTGAGAGTGGCCACGCCTTCCAGTCCCGTTGCGGAGGCCGTAACCACCACATTCATGCCGAGGCGTGCACGATGCAAGCCGGGTTTGGGGCGAACAAAGCGGTACTGTTGTTTGACGGTCTGGGAGGAGGAGCAATACAGGGGGGCCCCGGCTTTGATCTCAGGATGCTCCCGCGGCAGGCTGACCTCGACCAGGCAATGAGCGGGGACTTCAAATACTTCCTCAAGTGGCTTGCCGTGTTCACTCACCCTTCGCAGATGATCAACCGGAAAGCCAAAGGGGCGACCCCGCCCGGGAACATCAGTCTGGATCCCGTCATGCCGCTCGAGGCGGCGTTGCGTCCTGAACTGAACCCATTCGTTAACGCCGCGCCGGACGAGGGCCACTACCGTCCCGATGGGAGCGCCGCGGTGCCCGACCACCTCGCTATCCGTCACCTCGCGATTACGGGCGGAATGAAGATAAAGTTCCGTCCAGGGGCGGCTGAAAATCGTTTTAATCTCCTCCTCAGCGGCCTGCTTCTCGAGCAGGGAGAGCCGGCCTTCCAGCAGCTTACGGTAATATTGAGTCACGGCGGCGACATACAGGGCACTTTTCTTGCGCCCCTCAATCTTGAAGCTGAAGACCCCGGCCTCGCGCAACTTCAGCACGTCCCCTGTCAGGGCCAGGTCCTTCATGGAAAATGGATACGTCTGGGTCTGGCCGAATGTATCGCGGCAGGGATAGGCGCAACGGCCCCGGTTGCCGCTCCGCCCGCGCAGCATCGAGGAATAAAGACAGAGGCCACTATACGAATAACACAAGGCGCCATGGATAAATACCTCCACATCCACCCCGCCTTCACGGACAATGGCGGCCATCTCCTTCAACGTCAATTCCCGGGCAAGGGTCACCCGGCTGAAACCCAGTTCACGCGCGGCCATGGCCCCGGGCACATTGTGGATCACCAGTTGCGTGCTGGCGTGCAAGGCCAGGCGGGGGAAATACGTGCGGGCCAGACGGGCGATGCCCAGGTCCTGAACGATCACCGCATCCACGCCGGTGGCATCCAGCAGCGCCAGCGTCTCGATGGCCTCATCCAGTTCCTGATCCTGAACCAGCGTATTGAACGCCACAAAGACAGAGCGGCGGGGAGTGGACGCATGCGCAAACCCGACGATTTCATTCAGGTCTTCAGGGGAAAAATTGACCGCTTCCGCACGGGCGGAAAACCGCTGCAAGCCGAGATAGACCGCATCCGCACCATGATGAAAGGCCGCGTAGGCGGCCTCCAAATCGCCGGCAGGAGC
>JBIKMI010000148.1:0-7112 GCA_044359285.1 Kiritimatiellia bacterium | reverse complement strand
CAATCGCGGATTGCCTTCAATACGCCTGGCGCGACCAATGTAGTGGCAGAGGGGGACTCATGGGGTTTAGGGGATCTATCGGTTTTCGGGACGGCTCAGCTCACCCCGGGGACGCATGTCTGGCCCGCCGTTACCGTTCAGGCCGAACTGTTCTTCCCTACGGGTGATCAGGACCAGCTGCGGGGGATGGGGTCGCCGGCCATTGCGCTGAGCTCGGCAGCCTCCAAGCGACTTGGGGCGAGCCCTTTTATTTCCTTTCTGGGACTGGGCTTCCAGTACTGTGACTCAGAGGATCTATCGGTTATTGAATTCCATAATGAACAGTATTCGGGATTGGTGGGGCTGGAGTATCAGTATTCCAGGACATTTTGTCTTTTAGTTCAGTATCTGATCAGCTCGCCTGTAGCCACGGATTACTACGCCTTTTCTGAGTCTTGCCATGAAGTAAGTGCAGGAATCAAGTGGCGTGTCGAGAATGGCTCGTCATTCGAGTTAGCTGTGGTTGAAAATATCGCCGTATTCAAGAACAGCGCCGACATCGGCCTTCACCTTGCGTACGGGAGAAACTTGTAGCTGTCGAGATGTTTGCCGGAGGCAATGTTGATAGACGTTAGTAACAGTTAAGCTCTCTTTTTTTGACGCAGGCCGTATTATCAGAGGCCGCCGGCAGGACCTTCAACAAGCTCAAAGCCAAGAGCTTCGTCTACCGCATCGGCGAAGCCGAAATGCAGGTGCCTTGCATCCTGCACCTCATTGCCTTGAAACTGCACGCCATGAAGAACAACCCCAAACGGGAACTGAAGGATCTGTTCCTAATCGCTGGGCAGGGCTTCGAGTTCCAGGGAGGCTTTTTCCCAGCGCTCAACGGTCTCGGCCAGTTCCGCCTGAATCTCGCTGAGGCGGCGGTTGAGCGAGGCATAATCCGTCCCCTCCATCGGCTTCATCATCTCGCCGGAGAGCTTGTCCTGCTCCTGCTCCAGCGCCGTCATCTTGCGTTCAGCGGCCTTCACACGGGCTTCCACGGGGCCCCTGATCTTATTCAGCTCCTGCCGTTTCTGCGCCCGCTCCCGCCGCAAGGCTTTCCGGTCCCCGCCCTCGCCTTTGTCCTCTTCTGAATTCTGGATTCTGGCTTCTGAATTCTGTGATTTCGCCTCCGCTTCCGATTTCTCATGATAATAATCATACCCGCCGGGATAGTGGCGCACCCCCGGGGGAACCATGGCAATAATACTCGTGGCCACATGGCGCGTGAACTCAATATCATGACTGACCAGACACACCGTGCCCTCATAGTCATGCAGGGCATTTTCAAGCGCCTCGCGCGAGGGGATATCCAGGTGAGTGGTCGGCTCATCCAGCATCAGGAAGTTGGGCGGATTCACCAGCAGCCGGGCAAAGGCGACCCTCATTTTCTCGCCCCCGCTCAACACGGCGATTTTCTTTTCAACCGCCTCGCCGGAAAAGAAAAAGCCGCCCAGCATGCTGCGGACTTCACGCTCGGAGAGGAACGGCGCGGCGGACTTGACGGTCTCAAGCACGGTCCGCACCGGATCCATCATTTCGGCGAAATCCTGGGCCTGATACCCGATCACCACATTGTGCCCCATCACCCGCCGGCCTTCGTTCAGGGGCAGTTTGCCGGCAATGGTCTTGAGCAGGGTCGTCTTGCCCATCCCGTTCAACCCCACCAGCCCGATCTTGGCCCCGCGTTCGATCCGGATATCGAGTCCGCGCAGAACCCAGTTCTGGCCGTCATAGGTCACCCCGGCCTGATCCAGGCGGACCAGTTCCACGCCACAGTGCGGCGGCTTGGGAACACGGATCCGCGGGGCACGCATGACCACGCGGGGAATTTCAATCTCGTCCATTTTATCGAGCATTTTGAGCCGGCTCTGCACCTGGGAGGACTTTGTATTTTTGGCACGGAAGCGCTCGACAAACTGTTCAATCTGCTCGCGCCGACGATCCTGATTCCCGCGCGCCGCCTCCAGTTGTTCATGGCGGAGCCGGCAATCCTCCTCGTACTTGTTGAAGTTCCCGGCATAGCGCGTCACCTGCCCGCCCGCTACTTCCATGGTGACGGTGGTCAGGGTGTTCAGGAGATAGCGATCATGGGACACCAGCACGAGGGTCCCCTTATAGTCACGCAGGTACCGTTGCAGCCATTCCACGGCCGGGATATCGAGGAAATTACTCGGTTCATCCAACAGCAGCAGATCCGGATCCGCCACCAGGGCGCGCGCCAATTCCGCGCGCATCTGCCAGCCTCCGCTGAAGGCGGCAAACGGGCGGTGGAAGTCACTGACGGCAAAGCCGAGCCCGCCCAGCGCCGCCTTGGCGCGGCTGCTCAGGGCATAGCCACCCTGATGCTCAAAATCCGTCTGTAGCACCCCCAATTGGCGGACCACCCGGTCGCGTTCGACCCCGGTCACCTGATCCAGCTGACTCTCTAACGCCTCGATCTGCCGTTGGTTATCCATGAGTGAAGGGAGGGCATTCTCGGAATATTCCAGCAGATTGATATCCGCCGCCGCCGGCTTGAGCTGCTGGCGCAGGTGGCTGACGCGGATGTTGCGGGGAATGGAGACATCGCCGCGGTCAGGCGTAGATTCCTCGGTCAGCAGTGAAAAAATCGTGCTTTTTCCGGCTCCATTGGGCCCCACAATCCCCACCCGCTCCCCGCGATTTATCCGGAAGGAGACATCGTCGAGCACCTGTTGGGCTCCATACCCGACTGAGACGTTCTGGAAATCAATCATAACAATTAGCGGCCTACAGGCCGCAGGTTTTTAGGCTGTAGGCTGTAGACTGTTAGGAAATTCATGCGTTTCTGTTTATTTTCAACCAATGACATTTACGATATTTAACACGCCACTTTTTGTCGTTTTACCTAATAGCCTACAGCCTAAATCGCTACAGCCTTGGCGGACCTATGGGACGCCAGTAAATCATAACAACGTTTCAAGCGCCTGGGTTTTGATGCCGTAAAATTGCTTCAGCGCCCGGATGCGCGCGAGAACCGGCTCACGCGGCTCCGCCTGGGCGCGTTTGACGCCCAGAATCATCTTGTTCTTACTGGTATGCTCCAATGAGATGAATTCAAACACCTGCGCCTCATACCCGGAGGCTTCCAACCAGAGTGCCCGCAGACTGTCCGTGACCATTTCCGCCTCCTGCCCCAGATGGATCCCGTGCCGCAGCAGGGGGGCCAGCACCGGCGGGCTCACCATCTGCGGGCGCAGCTCCTTGTGGCAGCAGGGAGCACACATGATGATTTCAGCGCCCGCCCGGATCCCCAGCGCGATGGCCTGATCGGTGGCCGTATCACAGGCGTGCAGGGCGATCAGCACCTGCAGGGCGCCTGGCGCCACACTGGTCAGATCGCCGGGCGTAAAACTCAAGCCGGC
Source organism: Kiritimatiellia bacterium (assembly GCA_044359285.1). Lineage (GTDB taxonomy): Bacteria > Verrucomicrobiota > Kiritimatiellia > CAIKKV01 > CAITUY01 > JAABPW01. The sequence goes on along the minus strand of JBIKMI010000148.1, from coordinate 3,705 downwards.
CATGCCCCGGGCCTTGCCCACGGTATTACAGAAACGGACCAGATCATCCCGGACTTCCACCCCGGTCACCTCCGCATCCCGCCGCAGGGTGGTGCGTAAATACTCATAAATCGCGAAGGTGAGATAGCCCTTGCCGGCGCCGAAGTCGACGACCCGCACGGGGGCATCCGGGGCGAGGCGCGAGGCGGCGAGAGCATCGCGGAACCGCTCCAGAAAGACATTGATCTGCTTCCATTTATTAGACATGGACGGGAGCACCTGCCCGCTTTCGTTCGTGACGCCCAGTGCCTTCAGGAACGGGCTGTTGCCATCGATCAGGCGCTCCTTGACCCGGTCATGCTCCCGGGTGGGCAGCACCTCGCTGGAGGGTTTGCTGCGACTGAGCAACGTTTTTCCCTTTTTGCTGAAATCAATCTGGACATCAGCGGTGATTGAAAACAGGTGCGCGCTTTTAAAGTCACTACCCAGAAGCTGCTGGATCATTGGAAGGGCTTGCGCGGCCTCATAATTACGGGTTACATCCTGAGTCTGATGCCGGTAGACGAACGAGAGGGTTTCCTCGCCGGCAATGACCACCGGCCGGATGGTGATTTTCTCCAGGCCCGTCTGCCGCCCCCGATATTTACCCAGCACCAGCTTGATAAACGTATTATCGCGCAGGGCCTGCTTTAATAAATCCAGAAATGTATCGCATTCAGTCATAATCGTTATCAATACCCTTATAAAAAGAGAAAAGCCCTGCAACGTTTCCATTGCAGGGCAGGAATTATACTTGAGCGTCAGCTCAGATAACAGTTTTTACTTGGCCGGCTCCACAGGGACGGCAGGGACGGCAGGAACTGCAGGAACGGCAGGCGCCGCGCCGGCAGCTTTAGCCGCTTTAGCCGCTTTAGCTGCTTCATGGGCGGCCTTCTTGGCGGCCTTAAGTTCGTCGGGGGTCAAAAACCCATCCTTATCGGTATCCGCCTCTGTGAATTTCTTCTCGGTATTGCCCCCTTTACTCATCGTCTTGAATTCATCGAGCGACAACTTGCCATCGGCATTCGCATCCGCTTTTTTAAACGCGTCCACCTTTTCGCCCTTTTGCCCCTTAACAGCCTCCGGCGCCTTGACTTCTTCGGCCGAGGCCGTCATGGACAACGATGCCGCAACAATCGCACTCAACCCGAATAAACCTAACAATTTCATAATACTGATCCTTTTATTAATCGTAACTTTGTTAAGAAAATAACCAACTACCCTGCAAAACGGATGACCTATCGGTTTTATTGTATTTTTTTTGAATCAGGTCATCAAAACGGCAATCCGCCATCTTTTTCCGTGCTGAAATCCTCTGAATCTTCCACGGGCGGGCCATCCTGACGGGCCGGTGAACCGCCGGAAGTGCCGTCGGCGGCACTCAAACGCCAGGCCTGCAGGGTATTGAAATATTTGACAACGCCCTTCTGATCGGTCCATTTGCGGCCACGCAGATCAAATTCCACAGACACATCCTGCCCGACCCTGAAGCTATCCAGCAGCGTGCATTTATCCTGGACCAGTTCAAACTTGACCAGTTCCGGGTATTTCGGATTGCTCGCGTATTCGACAACGAATTCGCGCTTTTGAAAAGAGTCCTTGATCTTCACGGTCTCGAAAATTTCCACCAGCTTACCTGAAACGTTCATACGGCTCCCTTAATGTGTTTGGAGGCGAACATTAGCCATAACCCGTCGCAAAGCAAAGCAAGAAAGTTCAGAAATCACAATACGCGTGTCGCTTCTCTCAAACACCTGGTTTTGTGTCACCCCTTTTTGATCCTATGAACCCCACCCAAAATCAGATTCACCACCCGCTTGGAGTACCAAGCTCGAGGCACAGAGTCACAGAGAATACCCCACATCCACGGGAAATGTTGCGGGTATTCCGCTTCCCGGAGTACCGGTAAGCATAATTCCCGCAACCCCTCCGGGAGTCATTCAAAGAGAAAGAGGAGGCGTAACATGGCTGGCGTATGGATCCCCCCCGGACCTTGCGCTCCTCCTTCTCAACGAATTCCTTCAAGAAACCGTGGCGTTTATTTTCTCCACATGTACTCGTGTGGAAAAATTAACGCCACATTTGATTTCTCTTCTCGGCGGAATTAACTCTGTGACTCTGTGCCTCGAGCTTGGTACTCCAAGCGGGTGGTTATCTTGGTTTTCGCAGGTCAGAAGCCATAAATGGGACGCAATTGACCGATGGTCGGCAGATTGTCGTAATACTCGCCTCTGGGCCCCACCCACTGGTTACCCCTCTGACGGAGCGTTACCGGCGTCATGGACCCATTCGAATTCTGGACATTGATGACCATGGAGATGGGTTGGGGCACATATTCAGCCTGGATCGGCGCGGGCTGATAGATCACTTGTGCGGGCGGCGCCACATAAACAACGGGAGCCGGGGCATAAACGACTTGCCTCCGGACATAGACCGGTTCAGGCTGGCTTGCCGCACACGCCACCGCCGCAATGGCCGCCACCCCGAACAGGCCGATCGCCAAACTTCCATATTCCCGGTGGTGGTACCCGCCATGCCGACCATGATCATACCCCCGGTAGTGACTGGAATAACCGGAATGGCCCCCTGAAGAGTGACCCGACCGCCCCTGATAACTGCTCCGCCCCCCATAAGGCTCTGCCATCACGATCGATCCCGCCAGCGTGATCGCCACCACAACCGAAGAAATTTTCATTAAATTATTCATGTGATCTCTCCATCCGGGGAGCTTGTTCTAACACCCCTTTGTTAGGATAGACGTTTGATCCCCGAAAATATTCACATGAAGTGAAAGGTGGTACCCCGGGCGCGGTTCGAACGCGCGACCTGCAGTTTAGGAAACGGCTGCTCTGTCCAGCTGAGCTACCGGGGCATCGTTGTAAGAAAGGGGCATCATAGGGGTGCCCTTCTCTCTGTTCAAGCTCAAAGCTCGATGCGATGGTTTGGCTTTGAAGGTTTTAAACTTGATTTTTCAGCCATCTGCTTTAGTCTGTTGCCCCTGTCGAACCCGTATGAACGAATAAGGATAAATACCCATGAAGAAAACGAAACTCAATCAGACTGTCGCCAAAGCCGGCAGCAAACCCGCCGTGAAAACTGTTGCGAAAAAAGCCATCCTTAAGCCCGTGGCCAAACCCATCGTGCGCAAAGCGGCCAAAAGCGCCGCCCCCGTCAAAACGAAAGGGGCGCCCCCCACCCCCGTGACCGGGATTGAAGCACTCCGCCAGGAAATCACGGCTCTCCGCACGCAATTCTCCCGGCAGATGGCCCCCGTCACCACCGGCTCCATGGAGGAAGTGGACGCCCTGCGCCGGGTCCTGAATGACCTGATGGAAGCGCGCATGAACGATGTGATCCGCGAACTGGTCACCATCCGGAACAGCGCAGCCACGGCGGGCGGTGAAGCCCGGCGTATTTCCGAACAGATGGATGCCCTGCTTTCCGATCTCGGCGCGATGAAATTCGAGGCGGAACGGCTGGAGCATATCGACCCCCTGATCCACGCCGTCTCCCGCGAAGTGTCCGACCCCTCGCTCCCGGATGGCATCATCATCGCGACTTTACGTCCGGGATTCCACACCTCGCGCGGTATTATTGTGGCCAAGGCCCTGGTGTCAGTCAACCGGAGGTCCTGATCATGGCACGTCTGGGAATTGATTACGGCACCACGAACACCGTTGTGGTTTG
>JBIKMI010000008.1:0-24278 GCA_044359285.1 Kiritimatiellia bacterium | reverse complement strand
CCGCACAATGGCCTGGCCAATGGGATGCTCGCTGAGGTGTTCCACGGAAGCGACCCATTGAATCAGCCGGGGGTCCGACGGTGAAAAGGTCACGACGGCGGGTTTGCCTTCGGTCAGCGTGCCTGTCTTATCCACCACAATGGTATCCACCGAATGCAGTTGTTCCAGAACGGAGGCATCGCGAATCAGAATACCGGCGCGGGCCCCCTGTCCAATCCCGACCATGACGGCCATGGGCGTTGCCAGCCCCAGGGCGCAGGGACAGGCAATGATCAGTACAGAAACCGCGCTGACCATCGCGAACACCCAGCGCGGTTCCGGGCCGTACCAGGCCCAGAGTGCAAACGAACAGAGCGCCACCATGCCTACGATCGGAACGAAAATGGCCGCGACGCGATCTGCGAGGTGTTGAATGGGGGCCCGGCTGCGTTGCGCCTCTGCCACCCGCTGAACGATCCGCGCGAACAGGGTGTCCGCCCCGACCTTCTTTGCGCGCATCAGAAAGGAACCGGCGCGATTGAGGGTGCCGGCGGCCACAGGAGTGCCGGGGCCGGCGTCAAGGGTGTCCGATTCCCCGGTCATCAGGGAGGCATCAATTGCCCCCTGGCCTTCCATGATTTCCCCATCGACCGGGATCTTGCCGCCGGGTCGCACGCGCAGGATATCGCCGGGGTGAACCTGGGCCAGGGGGATCTCCTGCTCTTCGCCACCCTGAACCCGCCAGGCGGAGGTAGGGGCAAGTTTCAGCAGTTCCCTGATGGCGCTTCCCGTCTTCCGGCGGGCACCCAGTTCCATGACCTGGCCCAGCAGGACGAGAAGGATAATGGTGGAGGCGGCTTCAAAATAGACGGGGATGACGCCGTGGTGACGGAATGACTCCGGGAAGAATCCGGGGACGAATAGGGCGAATAGACTGAATATAAAGGCCGTGCCGGTGCCCAGGCCAATGAGCGTGAACATATTGAGGCTCCGGGTGCGCAGGGACAACCAGGCCCGTTGAAAGAAAGGATGGCCACACCAGAGGACGACCGGTAGCGCCAGCCCCATTTCCAGCCAGCGGAACAGATCCGGTGCAAGCATCGCGTGCATCGAGGGAACGAGCATCTGGCCCATGGAGATGAACAGGAGCGGGAGACCGAAGCAGAGCCCCAATTTAAGCCGGCGCATCATGTCATCGAATTCAGTGGTATCCTCTTCGGCGGCCATTCCGCTGCTCTCAAGCGCCATTCCGCATTTCGGGCAGGTGGCGGGAACCTCGCTTTCAATCCCTTCGCACATCGGACAGAAATAAGCGGTGGGATGGGGTTTCGAGGGGGAGGGCGGAAGCCCGAGAAACTTCCGGCGACAGGAATCATGACAGAAATACCAGATCTTTCCGTCCTTTTCGCCGGAAAGCGCCGTGGTTTCATCAACCGTCATTCCGCAAATCGGATCAGTAGTCATAGGACGACTCACAACTCATGACCCGTCACTCGCGACTCTGGACTTTTTTAGAACTGCACCTTCGTCGCTTCGCGTTCTGCGGGAACTTGGATCTCGAACAACTGGGCGGCGGTGAATCCGAAATTGTTGGCGATCAGGACGTTGGGGAAGGTTTCGCGCGCATTATTATACATCATGACCGCATCATTATAGGCCTGACGCGCAAAGGAGATTTTGTTTTCGGTGGAGGTCAATTCCTCCATCAACTGTTGCATGGTCTGGTTGGCCTTCAGATCCGGATAGGCTTCGGCGATCGCCATGAGGCGGCCCATTGCGCCCGCCATCTGGCCTTCAGCCATGAGCAAGCTCTGCATGGCAACGGCATCAGTCGGATTGGAGGCGGCTTTCTGGCTGGCGGAATAGGCCTGATTGCGGGCGGTGATGACGGCTTCCAGCGTCCCGCGTTCGTGTTTGAGATACCCTTTGGCGGTTTCGACCAGATTGGGAATCAGATCATACCGGCGCTTCAGTTGAACGTCAATTTGCGCAAACGAATTTTTGAATAAATTCCGGAGCGTTACCAGCTTGTTGTAAATGCTGATCACCATGAAGACGATCACGACGACAACCGTCAGGAGAATCAATACTGCTTTGCTCATAATTTTTGTCCTTTTGTGAATCGATTAGAAGGCCTCTATATATATATCGAAAGGGTGGCGTCGGCAATGTTTTTCAGCGGATAGCCCTCAATGGATAACAGAGCATCGACCTACCGCGTTTTCTTCAGCAGCCAGGCCATGTTCTCGCCGAGAATCGTCATGGTCTTGAGCCCTTCCTCGTCGTGGGAGACTTCGCCTTTGTCGCGGCCAAATCCCATATTCCAGTAGCAGGAGCCTGGCACCAGCATCTCCTGGATCAGGAAGAAGAGGAAGGTATTTCCGTCCGGCCGCGGACTTCCATTAAACGCAACGACTTTCATGGGCTCTCCTTTTATCGGGCTAACTTAACAGCATACAACACAGCTTGGCGCATGCTGGCGGGGCTGGCTTTGCCCGTCCACGCAATATCAAAGGCGGTGCCATGGTCGGGCGAGGTGCGCGTAATTGGCAGGCCGAGGGTGATGTTGACGCCGGTTTCGAAGGCTAGCATCTTGAAGGGAATCAAGCCCTGATCATGATACATGCAGATATAAGCGGTCGTGCGGGCGAGCCGGTCGGGTAGAAAAGCGGTGTCTGGCGGGATCGGCCCTTCGATGCTCAAACCCTGTAGACGGGTTTGAGCAACCGCTGGCTCGATGAAGCGCGCCTCTTCATCCCCGAACAGTCCGTGTTCGCCGGCGTGGGGGTTGAGGGCGCAGACGACCAGTCGCGGTTCATGCCCGCGCAAGCGCCGCATGGTTTCGGCCGTAAGCTGAATGGTGTCGAGAATGGCGGAAACGCTCAATTTGCCCGGGACGGAGGCCAGGGAGGTGTGGGTGGTCACCAGACTGGTGGTGATGGCTTCGGAGCTGAGCATCATACAGCTGCGGCTGGCCCCCGTCAGGCGGGTCAGCATTTCCGTGTGGCCGGGGTAGGGGACTCCGGCCAGATGCAGCGCCTCCTTGTTGATGGGCGCCGTGACGATCGCTTTGATCCGGCCGGCCATGGCTTCATGGATGGCCGTCTCGATAAAGTGGAACGCCGCCGCCCCACAGGCGGAAGAAAGGGTGCCGGGGATGACCGCCTCCAGACCATTGCAGGGGAGGTCGCGTAGAGCTCCCTGTTCGGGGAACGGCAACCCGGTGGCGGCGGCCACCCGGCGCAGCACGCTGGCATCACCGAAAATGAGCGGAGTGGAGCAGGCCCGCACCGCCGGGTCCGTCAGCATGCGCAGGCAGAGTTCCGGACCGACCCCGGCCGGGTCGCCCATGGTCAACGCAATGATGGGTTTGGCATTCATCTCCCCATTTATTGCGGTAGATCCCCAAAGAGTCAAGGGGTTGTTCAGGCCCGATCTGAATGGTGCTTACTTATGGGGCTTTTCTGATTCATAATCGTAATCGTAATCTTAATCGTAATCTCTTACTGGGGCATGTGATTACGATTAAGATTACGATTAAGATAGGAAATCAACCTTAAGTAAGCGCCATTCACATCTGTCCTGTAATCTTCATTAGCCAGCTGCTATGATTAACGCTTTTTTCAAGCACGGCAGTTGACAGGGATGGTCATGTTTTGGAGAATGCAGACTTTTGGGCCAAAAGGGCCTGGAGCGTAAATTTGCTTATGACTGACGATAAAGCACAATCAGCGAAGAAGATGGATGTCCGTTATGTCGCCAATCTGGCGCGACTGAACCTGACGGACGGGGAAGTGGTTGAGTTTCAAGCCCAGCTGGATCATATCGTCGAGCATTTCAATCAACTCCGTGTATTGGACGTGGACGCCGTGGAACCCACGGCACACGCGACGCCGATTCAGAATGTCTTTCGTGAGGATGTGGTGCGGCCGGGTCTGGACCGGGATGTGATTCTGAACAATGCGCCTGAGCAATCCGCCGGACTGGTCATGGTCCCAACCATTGTGGAGTGAGCCCCATGCTGAACACCCTTACTATTCATGAAGTTCTCGAGCGCCTGGGCCGCGGCGAATGCCGTTCCGAGGAGGTAGTCCGCTCCGTGCTGGATGCCATCCGCCGGACTGATGGCCGGGTCCATGGGTATCTGACGTTGGATGAGGCGGATGCCATGGAGCAGGCCCGTGCGGCGGATACGGCCCGTGCCCGCGGCGCGAAGGGGCGCCTGCTCGGGGTCCCGATCGCCGTTAAAGATGTCCTGAATGTCAAAGGCCAGCCCTGTACCTGTGGCTCGAAAATCCTGAGGGGATATGTTTCACCCTATGATGCCACCGCCATCGCCCGGCTCCGGGCCGAGGGCGCAGTGTTTGTCGGGCGCACCAATATGGATGAGTTTGCCATGGGTTCCACCACGGAAAATTCCGCCTATGGCATCACCCGTAACCCGTGGAATCTGGAGTGTGTTCCCGGCGGCTCGAGCGGCGGGTCCGCGGCGGTGGTGGCGGCCAACGAGTGTGTGACGTCATTGGGCTCCGATACGGGTGGCTCGGTGCGTCAGCCCGCCTCCTTTTGCGGGTGTGTCGGGCTGAAGCCGACCTATGGCCGGGTCTCCCGTTACGGACTGACGGCGTATGCCTCGTCCCTCGACCAGATCGGTCCCATTACCAAGGATATCCGTGATGCCGCCTTGTTATTGCAGATCATGGCGGGCGTGGATGCGGCGGATTCCACCACGTTGCCGGCCGCGGTTCCGGACTATCAGGCCGCCCTGACAAAGGATCTGAACGGGGTGACGGTCGGACTGCCCAAGGAATATTTTGTAGGGGGGCTGGATGCGGATGTTGAACGCAGTGTCCAGGAGGCCATTGAGGTCTGTCGCAGCCTGGGGGCCAAGGTCGTGGAGGTCTCCCTGCCTCACACCCGTGTCGCCGTGGATACTTATTATATCATTGCGCCGGCGGAAGCCTCTGCCAACCTGGCCCGCTTTGATGGTGTGCGCTACGGTTATCGGGCGGAGGGGGCGACCGATCCTTTGGATCTCTATAAAAAATCCCGGGCGGAAGGGTTTGGTCCGGAAGTGAAGCGCCGGATTATCCTGGGTACCTACGTATTGAGCAGCGGCTACTATGATGCCTTTTATCTGCGCGCCCAGAAGGTCCGCACGCTGATCCGCCGCGATTTCGAGGCGGCATTCAAGCAATGCTCGGTCATCCTCTCGCCGGTGGCGCCGACCCCGGCCTACCGGATCGGGGAGAACAGCGCGGACCCGCTGCAGATGTATCTTGGCGATATTTTCACCGTCCCTGTCAATCTGGCGGGAATTTGCGGCTTGTCAGTCCCCTGCGGTATGGCGGCCGGGCAACTGCCTGTGGGCCTTCAGGTGATGGGCCCGGCACTGGGCGAGGAGGTGATTCTGCGGACGGGATATGCTTTTGAACAGGCCACCGACTGGCGGACCAGGCGATCGGCCCTGGCCATTGAGAACGCAGGAACGCAGGTGCGATTATGACCACTTACCGGGTAACCATCGGGCTGGAGGTCCATGTCCAGCTGAAGACGAAATCCAAAATGTTCTGTGCCTGCAGCACCGACTTCGGGGACGAACCCAATACGCATGTCTGTCCGGTGTGCATGGGCTATCCCGGGAGCCTGCCCGTCATGAATCGCGAGGCCATCCGCTGGACGGTCATCTCCGGGCTGATGCTGGGTTGCCGCATCAGTCCCTTCAGCAAGTTCGACCGGAAGAACTATTTCTATCCCGATATGCCCAAGAATTACCAGATCACCCAGTGTGATAAACCGCTCTGCCTGGGCGGCGGGGTGGATATCGAGGTGGGCGGGCAGGCCAAACGGATCGGCATCACGCGCATTCATCAGGAAGAGGAGGTCGCGAAGAATATGCATTAGGCCACCAGGAGCGGGATCGACTACAACCGGGCTGGAGTGCCCCTGATGGAAATCGTCTCGGAGCCCGATATGGAGAGCGCGGACGAGGCCGTGGCGTATCTGCAGACCTTGCGGCAGATCCTGGTGTATGCCGAAGTCAGTGATTGCAATATGGAAGAGGGCAATATGCGGTGTGACGTGAACGTCAGCATCCGCCCCGAAGGCCAGGCGGCCTTCGGCACCAAGGTCGAAATCAAGAATATGAATTCCTTCAAGGGGATTTATAACGCCCTCCAGTATGAAATCGAGAGACAACAGGAAGAGGTCCGCGGCGGGGGACTCATCCGCCAGGAAACCCGGCGCTGGGATGTGGATAAGGGCCAGACGTTTTCGATGCGCACCAAAGAGGATGCCCATGACTATCGCTATTTCCCTGAACCTGACCTGATGCCGATTGCCCTGCCGGACTCCCTGGTCGCCGACTGGGCGGCCGCGCTTCCCTTATTGCCCGCCCGGCGTCGGGAAAAGTTTGTCAGCGAGTTCGGGCTGCCCGATTATGATGCCCAGGTGCTGGCGGCGGATAAAGCCGTGGGCGACTATTTCGAAGCCGCTGCGCGGGTCTCGCGCAATCCCAAGGCGGTATCGAACTGGGTGATGACCGATGTGCTCCGGACGCTCACGGAAAAGGGGATTGCCATCGGCGCCTTCGCCATTCCACCAGCCGCCCTTGCGGAGCTGGTTGACCTGGCGGATGCCAAGGTGATCAATTCCAATACCGCACGGGAGGTGTTTGCCATCATGCTCGAGCAGGGCGGGCAGGCGGGCCAGATTGTGGCGGCCCGGGGCCTGGCGCAGGTCAGTGATGCCGGGGCAATTGAGGCTGTGGTGGATCAGACCATTGCGGACAATCCTAAATCCGTCGAGGATTTCAGGAACGGCAAGGCGGCCGCGATGAAATTCCTGGTGGGGCAGGTTATGAAGTTGAGCAAGGGGAAAGCCAACCCTCAAATGGCCGCGACCCTGCTTGAAAAGAAGTTGTCCAATTGACTGAGGCACAGGTTGGTGGTAGGTTGACCCCCGAATGGTTGTGCAGTGCGTCATCCAATTGATCTGAGAGGATTGCGATTTGACCTCAAACGACGAATATGTTCTGGAGGTTCTCAAGGAAGAGGGCCTGGTTACGGATGGGCAGATCGAGGCCGCGCGTCTGCAAATGCCGATGCATAGCACCGTGGTGGATACGTTCATCTCCACCAAGGTCCTCTCTTTTGAGGAAATCCTTTCCGTCCTTTCCAGCCGGTTCGGCATGGAAATGATCAGCCTGGTGAATCTGCACATTCCCCCTGAGGCGATTTCCGCCGTGCCGGTTGACATTGCCCGCAAATACAAGGTCATGCCCGTCTCCAAGCATGACAAGGTGCTGACGGTGGCCATCGGGGACCCGCTCGAGGTCGATACCCTGGACAGCCTGCGTTATCTGCTCAAATGTGATATCGAGGGCGTGGTGGCTCTGCCCGCCGAAATTGCCGTGGCATTGGACCGGTTCTACGCGACCGAAGCCTCGATGGAGACCATGATCGACCAGCTCACCGAAGGCACGGTGGCCATGGTGAGCTCCGGCCGCTCGGATTTGCGCGAAGAGGCGGATGTGTCCGAGTCCGATGTCCCCATCATCAAGCTGGTGAGTCTGATCATCTATGAAGCCCACCGGAATCGCGCGTCGGATATTCATCTGGAGCCCCTGGAAAAGCGCTTCCGGGTCCGCTACCGGATTGACGGGGTGATGCAGGAGGTGGATAGTCCGCCCAAGCGGCTGCAGGCGGCCATCATCAGTCGTGTCAAAATCATGGCGAACATGAAGATTGCTGAAAAGCGGGTGCCCCAGGATGGCCGTATCCAGGTGAATGTCAGGGGGCGTGAGCTGGATTTGCGTGTTTCGACCGTTCCCACCGGGCATGGCGAGAGTATCGTCATGCGTATTCTCGACAAGCAGAATCTGGCGCTCGGACTGCCCAAGCTCGGCTTCCTGGCGGATGATCAGGAGACATTTACCCGCCTGATCGGGCTGCCGGATGGCATTATCCTGGTCACGGGGCCTACCGGTTCCGGGAAAACCACCACCCTGTATGCCTGCTTGAATTTCGTCAATAAGCCCGACCGCAAAATCATTACAGTTGAGGACCCGGTCGAATATCAGATGTCGGGAATCAATCAGGTGCATGTGCGCGAGGATATCGGGTTGACGTTCGCCTCCGCCCTGCGCTCCATTTTGCGTCAGGCCCCGAACATCGTGATGATCGGTGAAATCCGGGATAACGAGACGGCCCGTATTGCGACCGAAGCGGCCCTGACGGGACATCTGGTGTTCAGCACGCTGCATACCAATGATGCGCCGAGCGCCATTACGCGTCTGCAGGATATCGGCGTAAAGCCCTTCCTGGTGGCCTCCTCCGTCCGCGCCATTATCGCGCAGCGGCTGGTACGGACCGTCTGTGAACATTGTCGCGAGGAGCATAAGCCCACGTCGAACGAATTGATGTTGCTTGGCGCCGCCGCCCAACAGTTTGAAGGGGTTCAGCTGTACCGCGGGCGTGGCTGTAACAAGTGTGCGCTGACCGGATATTCGGGCCGGGCCGGTATTTTCGAGATCCTTATCGTCAACGATGAAATCCAGCGCATGATCTTCGGCAAAATCTCGTCAATCGAGATCCGGCAGAAGGCGCGTGAGCTGGGAATGCGGACCTTGCGCGAGGATGGGTTGCGCAAGGTTGTTATCGGTACCACGACCTTGGACGAAGTGTTGCGAGCCACCATGGGAGATGCCCTCTAATGATCGATAGCAGCCAGATTGAGATGAATGAACTGTTGCAGTTGGTCGTCGATGAGGGGGCCTCGGACTTGCACCTCACGGTGGGGGTTCCCCCGGTGCTGCGTCTGCATGGTCGCATGCAGGCCATTGATGCGTCGCTCCTGAAGCCGGAAGATACCGAGCGTTTCATGAAGAGCATCACCTCGGAAGATCACCAGCAGCGCGTCCGGGAGGGCGGCGGTACGGACTTCGGGTTCGGCTTTGGCACGGTGGCCCGTTTCCGGGTAAGCGTATTAAAGGCCAAGGGAAATGTCGGCATGGTCTTGCGGCAGATTCCCACCAAATTGATGTCGCTGGATGGGATCGGGTTGCCGCCACAGGTCAAGGAGTTGATCTTCCGGCCGCGCGGGTTGATCCTGGTGACGGGCCCCACGGGCTCGGGTAAAACGACCACGCTGGCGTCCATGTTGAACCTTATCAATGAAGAGCGCGATCTGCATATCATTACCGTTGAGGATCCCATTGAGTATTATCACCCCCATAAGAAATCGGTGGTCACCCAGCGTGAAATCGGGGTGGATGTGCCGTCCTTCAGCGAGGCCCTGCGCCGGGCCCTGCGTCAGGATCCGGATGTGATTCTCGTCGGTGAAATGCGCGATCTGGAAACCATGATGGCGGCCATTACGGCGGCGGAAACCGGGCATCTGGTCTTTGCCACCCTGCACACCACGGGGGCCGCCCGTACGGTGGACCGGATTGTGGATGCGTTTCCCATGGGACAGCAGGCTCAGGTCCGCACGCAGCTGGCATCGGGTATTGTCGCGGTGATTTCGCAGTTGTTGATGGTCCGGACAGATGGCCCGGGCCGGGTGGCCGCCTTTGAAATCATGATTTCCACACCGGCCATTCAATCGCTGATCCGGGAAGGGAAGACCTATCGGATCACCTCGGAAATCCAGACGGGCGCCAAGTGGGGCATGATTACGCTGGACGCGCACCTGATGGCGCTCTACCAGGCGGGCCGGATCTCCTATGAGGATCTGATCACCAAGTCGCAGGACCCGGAGTCCATCGTGTTGAAGTTGGAAGAGGCTCATAAGAACAAGAAAAGGTAATTGACCTATGCCGGATGTTCATCACAACGAACTGATTCTTCAGTTGCTGGAGTCACATGGCCTGGTATCCGCCGAGCAGCTCCAGGAAGTGAGCGAGGAGCATCAGCGGAGCGGCAAGCCCGTGCGGGATATCATCATCAATATGGATATGTGTCCGGAAGACACGCTCCTGAAGATGATTGCCGAAAGCCTGGGGACCCGCGTGGTGAATCTGCCGGCCACCGATATTCCCCCGGAGGTGGTGCATTCGATTTCCGCCAGTGTGGCCCGCATGTATATGGTCGTGCCCGTCGAGCGGGGCGTCAATTCCGTCACGCTGGCTACCTGCGACCTGATGAGCCCGTCCACGCTGGATGAGCTTTCGTTTGTGCTGACAAAGGATATCTCCCTGGTGATGGCGCGCGAGGAGGATATCCGGACGCATGTCAATCAGCTCTATGGGGATGAGAGCACGTCTGTAAGCGACATGCTGAACGCGCTTGAATCGGAAATTGACCAGCCAGACAAGTATCTTGAGCTTAATGCCGCCGCTGAAGATACGCGGGGCATTGAGGAAGCGGCCGGTTCCGCCCCGGTTATCCGGTTTGTCAACCTGATGTTGTATCAGGCCGTTCAGGACCGGGCTTCGGATATCCATTTCGAACCGTTTGAGAATGAATTCAAGATCCGGTATCGCGTGGACGGGGCCTTGTATGAAATGGCGCCGCCCCCCAAACGGTTGGCGCTTCCCGTCATTTCCCGGTTGAAGGTCATGTCCGGCCTGAATATCGCGGAACGGCGATTGCCCCAGGATGGACGTATCCAGCTGACCATTGGCGGACGGCAGATCGATTTCCGCGTGTCCTGCCTGCCGACGCAGTTCGGCGAGAGCGTCGTGCTCCGTGTTTTGGATCGCGGGGTCGTCTCGTTGGATCTGGACAACCTGGGAATGCCGGACGAGATCCTGAAGAGGCTGCTGCTCGATCTGGATAAGCCCAACGGCATTATCGTCGTAACCGGTCCCACGGGATCCGGGAAAACCACGACCTTGTATTCCGCTTTGCGCCGGCTGAACACCACGGAATCGAAGTTGCTGACTGCTGAGGATCCGGTTGAATATGAGATTGACGGCATCATCCAGGTGCCGGTCAATGATGCCATCGGCAATACGTTCGAGCGGGTGTTGCGCGCCTTCCTGCGTCAGGATCCGGACGTGCTGATGATCGGTGAAATCCGGGATTTGACCACGGCCCATATTGCCATTCATGCCTCCCTGACCGGTCATCTGGTCTTCAGTACCCTTCATACGAATGACGCGGCCGGTGCGGTTACCCGGTTGATTGATATGGAAGTGGAGCCCTATCTGATCTCCTCCACCCTGGAGGCGGTCATCGGGCAGCGGCTGGTCCGTAAGGTCTGTGACGGTTGCAAGACGGCCTTCAAGCCGGAAGACAAGATGCTGGAGCGGTTGGGATTGACGCGACAGGATGTAGGGGATCAGAATTTCTATTACGGAACCGGGTGCGGACAATGCAACAATACAGGGTACAAAGGCCGAAAGGGCATTTATGAGTACCTGAGCATCTCCGATCCGGTGCGGGAATTGATCAATCAGCGGCAACCGACGCTGGTGATCCGGGATAAGGCGATTCAGCTGGGGATGCGCACGTTGAGACAGGATGGAATTAAAAACATTCTCGACGGCTATACGACCGTTGAGGAAATCTTACGGTATACCTAATATGGAAAATGTGATTATTATCGGAACCGGGCCGGCCGGCCTGACCGCGGCCATCTATATGGCACGCGCCAATCTTAAGCCTGTAGTGATCGACGGCATCCAGCCCGGTGGTCAGTTGACCACCACCACCGACGTGGAGAATTTCCCCGGCTTTCCCGAGGGGATTGACGGCAGCATGCTGGTCATGAAGATGCGCGAGCAGGCGGAACGGTTTGGCGCCCGGTTTGTCTCCGGCGAAGTGGTCAAGGCGGATTTTTCCGGCAATACCAGGAAACTCACGCTGGAAGACGGCGGGATTCTCGAGGCCCTGACCGTCGTGATTGCCTCCGGTGCCCGGGCGATGTATCTGGGGATTGATTCGGAAACCAAGCTGATGGGCCGCGGGGTCTCGGCGTGTGCGACCTGTGATGGCGCCTTGTATCGGGATGTGCCTGTCGCGGTGGTGGGCGGGGGCGATACGGCCATGGAAGAGGCATTGTTCCTGACCCGGTTTGCCTCAAAAGTGTCGCTCATTCACCGGCGTCATGAATTCCGTGCTTCGAAAATCATGTCTGATCGCGTGATCAATCATCCCAGAATCGAGATTCACTGGGATTCCGTGGTGGACGAAGTGCTGGATGTGTCGCGCAACGAGGTGACCGGGCTGCGCCTGAAAAACATCAAGACCGGCGCCCTGAGCGAGATTCCGGTGATGGCCATGTTTGCGGCCATCGGGCATGAACCCAATACGAAGGCCTTCAAGGGGATTCTGGACATGAACGAAAAGGGCTATCTGGTGACCCGGCATACCGTTACGAATATCCCCGGTGTGTTTGCGGCGGGGGATGTGCAGGATGCCCATTACCGCCAGGCGATCACGGCGGCCGGAACCGGCTGTATGGCCGCGCTTGAGGCGGAGCGTTATATCGGCAGCCTCGGCGGATGAGCACAACCTTCCGGGCGGCCCGTGGCGTCCTTCTCAGTTTCGGCCTGTTGGTGCTTCTGATCGCAGGCGGTATGCTGGCCTGCCGCTATGAGATCGGTTATTACCGACACCGCCAATGGATCGATGCCGCGGCTACCCGCTATCAGGTTCATCCCAGGCTGATTGCGGCGGTGATCTGGCGGGAATCGCGATTTAATCCCCTGTGCCGTGGCAAAGCGGGTGAACTGGGATTTATGCAGATCATGCCCGGTAGCGCGCGTGAATGGGCTAAAGCGGAGGGGATGCCCGCCTTTGATCCGGAATCCCTGCTGGATCCCGGCACCAATATTCTTGCCGGCACCTGGTATCTGGGCCGTGCCATCCGGCGCTGGAACTCCCAGCCGGATCCGCTTCCCTACGCGCTGGCCGAGTACAATGCCGGTCGTTCCAATGTGATCCGCTGGGACCGCTTGACCGATCTGAACGCGAAGTCGTTCACAGAGGTCATCAGTTACCCCACGACCCGGGCGTATGTAAAGACCGTGCTCCGGTACTACAAGTCATTTGGCCGGCCATGGGAACGCTGGGGAAGCGAACCATGAAGACGTCTGAGTTTGATTTTGTGCTGCCACCGGAACTGATTGCCCAGGAACCGCGCCTGGACCGTGAGGCGGCCCGCATGATGGTGGTCAACCGCGCCACCGGAATCTTGGCGCATTATACGGTCCGCGACTTGCCCGCCTTCCTGAAGGTGGATGATCTTTTGGTGCTGAATGATACCCGGGTGATCCCTTCCCGGATTTATGGGCATAAGGAAAAAACCGGCGGCGGGGTCGAGCTCCTGCTGCTGGAAGATATGGGAAATGGCCAATGGCATGCCCTGTGCGGCTCATCGCGCCGCCCGGCCGCCGGCACGCGCCTGATTATGGCCGGGGGCCGGATTACCGCGGAAGTCATGCCATGGGATGGCGAGGTCGGCATCATGGTTTCGCTCCAATGTGAAGGAGATGTACTGGACGTGCTGGAAGAGGTGGGCATACCGCCTTTGCCGCCGTACATCAAACGGTCCAAGGTGGCGGATCCGGAGACCCTGGATCGCGACCGCCTCTATTATCAGACCGTATATGCCCGGGCACCGGGGGCCGTGGCCGCCCCAACCGCGGGCCTGCATATCACGGAGTCTTTATTGCAGCGCCTGAACCAACAGGGGGTTGCCCATGGCGCCGTCACCCTGCATGTGGGGATGGGGACCTTCAAGCCGGTGAAAACCGAGCTCATCGCCGACCATCAGATGGAGTCGGAGCGTTATGAGGTCACACCCGACATCGCCCGGGCGATCAGTCAGGCTAAACTACGCAAGGGGCGGGTGGTCGCCGTGGGTAGTACGGTAGTCAGAACGCTGGAAACGGCGGCGACCGGGATGGGAACGATCAGTGCGGGCGTCGGACGCACCCGCATTTTCATCACGCCCCCGTATTCGTTCAAGCTGGTGGATGCCATGCTGACTAATTTTCATCTTCCGAAATCCACCCTGATCATGATGGTCAGCGCGCTGGCAGGAACCGATTTGATTCGCCACGCCTACGCCGAAGCGGTCAGGGAGCAGTACCGGTTCTACAGCTATGGCGATTGCATGCTGATTCTCTAATGGCGGATGCAGTGAGGGCCAGCGGGCCCGCTGGCTGCTTTTGATTACCGCCGGGTTGTCATGCGACGGCCACGCTCAAAGAAATATTGCAGTGTTTCGAACTTTACTTCGGGCGGGATCGAATGGTCCGAGTGGAGCACGTAGCTGCAACCCATCTCCATTAGGGGGGCGATGGCCCGATCCATTTCTGCATCAATGATGGCGAAATCGTTGCTGATAAGGGCGCGGGCATCAATACCGCCAAAGAAAGCGATTTGTTTCCCGTATTGCTTTGCCAGCCGGGGCATATTCACACCTGCCTTGACCTCCATCGCCTGCAGGCAGTTCATGCCGGCGCGGATCAGACCGGGTACCAGGGGTTCGATAAACCCGCAGGAGTGTACGATTATTTTCAGGCCCTTGCCGTGAAGAAAGTCAAACAGGCGCTTGTGGCCGGGTTCAACGATTTCCTCATACATCTCCGGCGACATGAAAGGACGCTCCTTGAAACCCATGTCCTCGTAAATGAAGGCCCCGTCCGGCAAGCCGCCCTCGGCGAAAAGGATTTCCAGGTGACGGATGGTCATATCCACATAGGTTATGACCATATCTTTGACCCAGTCCGGATCCAATGCCATGCCGACAAGCATGTGCTCGTGTCCGCAGAGCGGGTGCATCTGCTCAAATGGTCCGACGCCCGCCCAGCAAAAGAACTCCTGGTTTGTGTCGGCCAGCGCGCGTGCTTTCCGGTAACCCTCGATATTAATCCGGCGCCGGTCAGTGAGGAGGAGTTTGGGCTTGCTCACCGTTTCCCAGGCTTCGCGCCCGGTGACTGTGAAGTCGACATGTTCGGGGGTGGTGGAGTGCTTCGTGTGGCGGCGGAGTTTGGCGCCGTTCCCATCGAGAATCAGTTGAGTGTCCTCGGTCTCATCCAGGACAACGGGCTTGAAATCGAGGTCAACCGTGCTGTTGGGCCAGCCGCCCGTGCGCAGGTCGAGCTTGAACTGCTCGATGAAGTCGCCCGTGAGTTGTTTGTTGTCCTGCCAAAGCTGATAGGTTTCAGGCCACAGCTCCTCGTGGCAGGGGCTGTGATCCACAGGTTTGAGATTGAGGGTGTTGATGAATCGTTCTTTGCCAGTCATGGGGTGCATCCTTGTCTCCATCTTGTATGTTTGCGCGAATGAAGTATTCAGAATCCAGAATTAAGAATCTAGAATATATGACCAAATCGCATAAATAAATGGAAGTTTCAGACAACCTTTTGTATAAATGCGATGTGGCAGGGGTTGAGTGGATGTATTAAGCAAGAAGGAGTGACCTGTGGCGGACTTGAGACATGCGGAAATCATGACGGCAGCGGTGACGGAATGTGAGCCGGATTGGAGTTGGGATAGTATCCAGTCGCCGTGGCGTCATTTGATCTTATGGATGGTCACGGCGGGGCAGGGGACCATGAACCATGCCGGGCGCATTTATCCGGTGCAGGCGGGGGATTGTTTCGTATTCCGGATGTGGCACCGTTGCGTGGGGGGGCATAATCCGGAATTGCCTTTGACGGTCCATTGGTGCGAGTTCAGGTTTATGACTGGGGCGGGTAAGCCGATCGCGCTGTCTGATGCTCTCGGTGAGACGTTACCTGCTCTGCATCGGCGTCCGCCGGATCTTCCATTTCTGACCCAGGTGTTCGACCGGGCCATTCGCTACTCACGTGAGTCAGGGCGCCAAGCGGAAGCCAATTTGTGGATGGAGGCGACGCTTCAGGAGTTGGAGCGGCAGGATGCGTTGTTGCCCCGGAGCGGGTTGGAATTGGAGCATTTCGAGGCGATCCGGGATGTGACGGCGGCGATTCGCCGGGAGCCCGGCCGGGCATGGTCGGTTCGCGAACTTTCAAAACAACTGCATTATACACCGGACCACTTTACGCGGATATTCCGGGCCGTGTGTGGAGAATCGCCACGTGAATTCCTGGTGCGGACCCGGATTGAAGAAGCGAAGCACATGATTTCAATGTCCAGTTTCAGCATCGGGCGCATCGCCGATCTGTTGGGGTATTCGGATATTTATCATTTCAGCAAGCAGTTCAAGGAAAAGACCGGCATCCCGCCCTCCCACTTCCGGGCAAGATAATATGGGGGGGGGTAGGGACAAGCCGTTTGACATTTCATGCAAGGAACGCTCTCAATTCCACCGCATCCAGTATTGTGTTGAGGTGGCTAATTTGCTGTACTGCTCATCAGAAAGCCTGGCACACGCATGACGCAAAATCTTGAAAAGTCACTTGAGCGCTTATATGCCCTGCGCACCTTCGGCATCAGGCCGGGTCTGGAGGTCACGGTTGAATTGTTGAACCGGCTTGGTAATCCCCACCAGGCGTTTGCGACCATCCATGTGGCGGGGACCAATGGCAAGGGGTCAGTGTGTGCCATGCTGGAGTCAGTACTGCGCCAGACGGGCCTGCGGGTCGGCTTATATACCTCGCCTCACCTGATCCGGTTTAATGAGCGCATCCGGGTTAATGGCGAGGAGATCACCGACCAGGAGCTGGCCTCTCTCTTTGACGAGATGGAGGTGCAGGTGGCGGCGGGTTCGGTGAAGGGGCGGGAAGTGACTTTTTTTGAATTCACCACCGCCCTGGCTTTTGAGCATTTCAAGCGTAAGTCCGTTCAGGTGGCGGTGGTTGAGACCGGCATGGGCGGGCGACTGGATTCTACCAATGTCGTGATGCCACTGGTTTCCGTTATTACCCGGATCGGGCTGGATCATACCGCCTATCTGGGGACGACACTGGCGGCCATTGCCGGCGAAAAAGCCGGAATTATCAAGGCGGGCCGGCCAGTCATTTGCGGCGCCACCCCGGATGAAGCCAAAGCCGTCATTCACGACATGGCGGTGGCAAGAAAATCGCCATTAGTGGATGTGACTGAGTCCGTGTCCGTTCGACGGGTGTCACAGTCCCTCTCCGGTCAGAAGGTGTCGATCACAAGTGGGGATGTGGATTACGGCACGATTTCCGTAAATTTATTAGGTAAACATCAGCTTGAAAATATTGCCACGGTGATCGCCACCCTGGAAACGCTGGCGACCTGTTCTCCCCTTAAGCTCCCTCTGGAGGTGATCCGTTCAGGGCTGGTGGCCTCCCGCTGGCCGGGGCGGTTGCAGGTTCTGTCTCAGGCCCCACCGATCCTTCTGGATGGAGCCCATAATCCGGATGGGGCTCATGCCCTGGCCTTAACCCTGAAGGAGTTGTTTAAGAAAAAGAAGGTGGGGCTCATCTGGGGGATGTGTGATGACAAGGATGCGCTCGGATTTGCCAAGGCTATGGGGGCATCGATTTCGCGCTGCTGGATTGTCCCCATCAACTCCGAGCGCAATGCGAGTCCTGAAAAATTAGTGCAGATTGCCAGGACCGGGGGATGGGAGGCGGCCTCCTGTTTGTTGCCGGACGCCATGGGCCTGGCCAAGGACTGGGCGCTGGAACATGAGGGTGCCGTGTGCATCGCCGGGTCGTTATTCCTGGCGGGGGATGTCCTGGGAATGGTGAACCGAAACATATGAAAAAATACAAGTCTATTGAAATCCTGGTCCGGGGCGTGTGTGTGCAGAAAGGGCAGCTACTCGTGTGTCAGAGCAAGGGGGCCGCCAATACCTATCTGCCTGGTGGCCATGTGGAGTGGCATGAGCAGGCCACCGCGGCTTTAGCGCGTGAAATCAAGGAGGAGCTTGGTGTTAAGGCGGGAGTGAAGGGATTCCTCGGGGCGGTCGAACATACCTTCATTCAGAAGGGGGAGCGCCATTGTGAAATCAACCTGATGTTCGCGATGACGATTCCCGCCTTATCGCCCGACACCCTTCCCGAGGCCTGTGAGGATTGGATTCGCTTTAAATGGATTCCCCTGTCTGCGCTGGGGCGGCATCACCTGGAGCCCTGGCCGCTGCGGAAACTGCTGGCCGGATGGATCAAACCCGGTAAAGGCGTATCGCGTTGGGGCAGTACGTTACGGTGAGGATACTGAGATCCGGTAGAACCGGGTGGGGTGCGTCATCGTGCTGTCCGTAAAGCTCATGGTGCCTGTGATGCCCGGAAGCGAGGTGGCGCCGGGTAAGTTGGTCCAACTCCCGCCTGAATGCAGGGTGTCTTGATATGAGATGGTGTAGTGTCGGTTCGTAAGGCCGGGCCAGCGCAAGGTGAAGCGGCCGGGCGTCTGTGGGGCACTGCCGGCCACGCCGAGAAGAAAGACGCTTCCCGAACGCAGGGCGTCGGTTCCGCAAATCTCCTCCTGCCCATTCGCGACCCCATCCAGATCCTGGTCGCCGCTTGGTGAAAGCGCCATGAACGAGGCACAGGCCGCCTGACCGAGCCAGCCTTGCTGATCCTTTGCCCAGACAAACAGGGTGTTGGTCCGGTCCGGTTGCAGGTTGGCGAGGATGCCCTGCGGGGTCGTGGTCCAGGCACCGCGGGTCGTTCCGCCTGCATTGGTGGGCGCATAATAATACCCTTGGATCCCCGAGCCGGCCCCGTCATTGAATCCCGACCAGGTGCCCGTCACGGAGTTGGCGCCGATCACATAGTTGCCATACGGGCTGACGGCAAGAATAAGGGTGGCTTGAGTGGCGTTGGGTGGGGTGACGTCAATCCAGCAGGGTCCGTAAAAGGCCGGGGTGCTGAGATTTCCCATACGATCCCCGGCGCGGACCCAGGCCCAGTGATTCGTGCCATCGGAAAGAGGGGGCGGAACCCCGGTACGATTAGTGGTCGAGCTGGCAGCGCTTATCGCAGGCAGGTTGGTGGTGGTGCCGAATTCATAGTGAGTGACGCCACTGCCCCGCGGCTCTTGCGTTGCGTCCCAGCGTAAACTCATGAGCGGATTTTTCGACCAGGTATTGGTTGGATGAACCAGGGAGAGAAGACGTGCCGGGGTGGGTGGAGCCTCGTTGTCGACCATGAAAGGCTGACTGGTCGTCCACTGGCTCCAGAAAATGCCGTCCCAGGTACGGGCCCGCACCACGGTGTTACTGGCGAAGAGCAGGGCATTATCTGCGGCTTGTGAGGCCCAGACGGACACCATACCGTTGGTGATCAGGCCGGTTTGGCTTCGCGTGATCAGGTTGGAGAGTTGCAAGTCTGCCCGGGTGGTGAGAAATGCAGGCCCGGCGTCGGCTTGAACGGAGGTGAGCCAGGCATTGCTCCAGCTCCCCGGCGCGACCCTCCATTCAAAGGCGGCCAGACAGGTGTCGCCATCAGCATCATGAAGTCGGGTATTCAGGGTGATCAGACCCGTCCCATTCGTCGAGGTTTGCGCGGCGCTAACCCACGTCAGGGTCGCCGGCGACCGGACCTGCAGGGTCACGGGCATGAACATCCTGTTATTGGTTATGGTGTTGCCGGTGATCTGGATAAAGGCGGACCGATCGCCGGAAGGAATGGCGGTGCTGTTCAGTGTCGCAAGGGGCAGGGTGGTAGCCTGATGGGGGGCTCCCGTCAGGTTGGTGTTGATCAAGGTCAGCCAGGACTGGGGGGCGATCGTGGGGGTGACCCGGATGTCATCGATGACCCACCCCGTCTCCTCGGTATTATCATCAGACCCGAAATGAAAGCGGAGAATAGCAGTGCATCCTGTAAAGGCCGAGAGGTCAAACGTCGGTTGAGTCCAGGACGAGCCGTCCCCTGAAAAGCAGGGGGTTCCGTCAGGCCAGGGCGACTTCAACCACCCGGAAATCAGGTGGGAATATCCGCCGATGGGAGCAATCTGGGTGAAAGATACTCCGTTATTGGTTGAGATTTCGACGATACCGCCATCCCAGCAGTACCCGTAGGCTCCATCCAGTTCACAATCCAGCCATTGCCAGAAGGACAGTTGTGCGCCACTGACAATGAAGAAGGGGGTGGTGTCGAGTTTGGCGTGCATGCTGTATGCATACGTGAGGGTGTTGGGATTGCCGCAATACCAGGCGGTGGAGCCGGAGTAGGAAAGATTGGTTGAGAGGCACCATAGATCATTGGCTCCCGAGTGAGTCCAGTTTGCGGCTCCGCCTTCAACATCATTATGGAACCCTCCCCATAAAATGGAGGCTGCTCCCTGCCAGGCACCCACTCCTGTGTTAGTGACAGCGAGCATCAGGTTGGACGTTGTTCCGGGCTGGAGTAGGTATTGGTAGCTGGACGGGGTGGTGGAAATGACCGGATAACTGGGGAACAGGATATGAGGACCATTGGTGGAGCCGGCCAGCCGGTCCCTGGCAATGATCGAATACACAAAGCTGTCCCCATTCGTGCCGGGTGCGGGCAAGGTGGCGGTGTAAAGTGCGCTGGCCCCCGCCTGCATGATGGTATTGGAGACCGGCCCGCCATTGCGGCTCCATGCCAGAGAGGCGGATACCACCTGGCAATTATCCGTGATGGTGGCCGAAACGGTATATGGCGCGGGGAAAGGTTGTGCGCTATCCAGCGGGAGATGCATGATGAGGGGGGGAGTGGGGACCGAGGCGGCGTCAGAGGGATTGGTCTGATCCGTCAGTTCACGCTGGTTATCGAACCCATCGCCATCAGGATCCTCCCCGGGGGAGCCGGAGAGAGTGCCGAAATAAAGCCACTCCCACCAGTCACTGAGGCCGTTGGTATTGCTATCCAGGGTTTCAGGGAGGTAGAGCGCGGTTACCTGGTGCGGGATATCCATCAAAATGCCCGTTACCGGATTGACGGCGGAATGGGTGGCATCAGGCTGGCGCAGCCCATCCAGATTCCAGCCGGCAAAGCGGTGAATCACCCCTCCGATGGTGGCAGAGGCGGGAGCAGTGCGGGAGGTAGCCAGAGTGCCTGTCGCCCACCATAAAGTGGTGTTCAGGGGAGCGTAGAGGGAGGTGTGGGTCAGGGAACATTCTGTTTGCCATTGCCAGGTCACGGTCGACGGGGTTGTGAGGGCAATGGTGAAGGCATTGCTGGTTCCGCTGGACGGCACGTTGCCCGTTCCCTGCCAGCCCTTGCAGGCCCAGCGCGTGCCATTGGTCGGCGGGGTTGCGGCAGGGGCACTGATCTCCAGCACCCGGCCGGCGGGATAAATATACTCGCCATAGTCCGGGCGGGGGACAGAGATAAGGGCGGGGGTCCCTGTGACGGAGAGGCTCATGGGGGGGACAACGGTGAATTCATAAGTGTTGGTTGGTGCATTCGCCGGTAGTCGTATGAGACGCCCATTGGTAGCGATGGCCTGAATCCAGTATTGAATCGTACTGCCTTCCGCCTGTTCCGGAATCAGGATCCTGAAGAACGTATTGCTCAGGTTGTCTCCCGGGAGGGTGTTGAAATTCGTGGAGCCATTAGCTGTCCAGAATACAGAGATCTGGTTGGTTGCGGTGAACACAGACGGGCCGACTTCAAAGTCAATGGGGTAGCCTGTCCCGGCATTGAAGACATTTCCTGCAGGGGTGTGAATAATACGGAAGAGGGCCGCGGCGGCCTTCAGGGCATTGAGCCTGCCGCCTGTGATGGTCTTCCCGGTGAGGGAGGGGATGACGTCCACCCCCTTCAGGATGGCATCCCGGATATCTTTAGCTGGCGCCGTTGGCCAGAGACTCCACAGCAGGGCGGCCACGCCGGAAACCTGTGGGGTGGCCATGGAGGTGCCATTCATGTACCCGTAACCTGCCCGGTTGAGCGTGCTGTAAATGGTGTGGCCGGGTGCGGCGAGGTGGACGGAGTTGGCCCCGAAGTTTGAAAAAATGGCAAGGCCATCCGAGGAAGTGGTGGCGGCAACAGCGACGATATTCGAGTTCTTGTAGTTGGCTGGATAAAAGGGAATGAGGTCGTTGT
This sequence comes from Kiritimatiellia bacterium, assembly GCA_044359285.1. Classification (GTDB taxonomy): domain Bacteria; phylum Verrucomicrobiota; class Kiritimatiellia; order CAIKKV01; family CAITUY01; genus JAABPW01. The sequence continues at coordinate 2,434 of JBIKMI010000008.1, read as the reverse complement.
TAAAGGCGTCATTGCCAGCTGCCGCCATGAATAAAATGCCGAGCGTCTCATTTTCCTGTATGGCATCCTGAAGCACGGTACTGGGGCCGCCACCACCCCAACTGTTGTTCGTGATCCGGATGTTGACTCCACGCCGCCTCAGGGTGGCGACATAATGAAGGGCGTCGGCGGCGTCGGAGGTCACCCCGCTGCCGGTGTCATCCAGAAACTTCAGGGGCATGAGCTGGCAGTGCCAGTTGACGCCCACCACCCCGATCCCGTTATTTCCTGTAGCGCCCATGGTGCCGGCGGTGTGGGTGCCGTGCCCCTGGCCATCCATGGGGTTGTTGGTACCGGTTGAAAAATTCCAGCCCACGTTATCGTCGACATAGCCGTTGCCGTCGTCATCTACTCCGTTAACGGGATCTGCCACATTGTGCCAGATATTGGAGGCCAGATCGGGATGCGTGTAATCGATCCCGGTGTCAATTCCGCCAATGACCACCTGCTGGTCACCCGTGGTCAGGTCCCAGATCTGGGGTGCTGAAATATCGGCAGCGGGGGTGGCGGCATTGTTCAGTCCCCATAACCGCGGAAACTCAGGATCATTTGGCAGCGTCTGCTGGGATCGCACGACATAATCGGGCTCAACATAACGGATGAGTCCGGTTTCCCGGCCCAGCAGGGTGAGCAGATGGGGGAGCGCCGCAAGGGATTGATCCGGGCTGCTGATGAGATAACAGTCCGGCATTTTCATCGCCTTACGGATAGCGAGGCCATGCTCCTTTACCAGCGCCTCCAGTTTGGCGGGATCTCCGCCGGGCTGTAACCGGATCATCACGTGATCTGCGATCATGATGTTGCGTGACGGGATGGTTTCCGGCTTTCCGGGTTCCCCCTTCATGACGATTTCCTCAACACGCCAAAGCGGATATTTGAAGTTGGCACGGACAATCCTCACGCGCTTTAGCGTGGCAGGGTGGTCGGGATCGGGCGTTTCGGAAATCTGCAGGACGGGCAGGCCCAGGGTGGGATCACCCTGGTTTCCCGGGGCCGACGAGGTGGCCGGGCCCGGGGGTGTGGCGGAGTTGTCTGAAGGAGGCGGGTTGGTGCGGCCGTACGAGGCCTGAGGAGAGGGGGCTAGCGGGGCGGAGGTATGAGGCACTCCCGGATCAGATTGAACCAGAGCGGGGGAAATATTCTCTTTAGAAAGTCCGCCCGAGCGGAAACCCAACCACCCGCCAGCAATAAGTAAACCGGTCACCAGGATGGCCAGCGTCAGCTTGGTCTGTGACTGGAATTGCATTTGTTTAATGCTACTAAATTTATGGTGTCATTGCCTATTATATTCTCCCTTCAGAATAGTTAATCAATCTCTCCCGGCGGCTTGTCCGTGTGCGGGATTTTTCGTATAATGAGGGCGTGGGGAGAGAGGGATGTAGCAAAGCCAAGGCCGGCTTCCGGCCAGTAGAAGTGGTCAGAAAGTTGCTCATCTTGCAGTAGATGCTTAAACGACTCTCCCTTGAGGAAAGAGCGGCACTGAGCGAAAAGCGGTTCGCCAGTGCCGCTTGTCCTTTGTAGTCCTCGACACCTTCCTGAACTCCAAAAATCCGGAAATGATCATGGGTTTCATCCTCTGGAGGAACGACCTCCGTGTCGTCCGTCTGGATAATTGGTGAATATTTCCCAGGATGAAATGACTCTGGTTGCAGGAATGATATTGACTTATAGGGGGTTTCACGGCATCTTGTGCGCCCTTGAATGCCTATTCATTGGTGAATTAAGCAACGTATTTAGAGAGAGGATGTAACTATGGCTGGAAAAGGTGGAGATACCCGTAAGGGGCGTCCTGTTAAAGGGCCGTCTGACAAGAAGCGTCGTGAGAAAGTTCAACGTAAGCGCCTGATCGGTCTGGGTGTTGCGGCTGATAAAGTCAAGAAAATGGACGCATCCGCCGTCCGGATCATGCTTAAAGAACCTAAGAAGATCAAAAAGTAAGGTTTTCCGTGACTCATTTGACCGGCATGGCCTCGCGAGGGCTGTGTCGGTTTTTTTATGTCCTAGGGATGCGGGATCATTAGCAAAATGAACAGAATTTACCTCATCATTTTGTGCGTTCTATTCATTCAGCTCCCACGGGTGTTTGCAGCTCCGCCGTTTAGTCATATTGTCACGCCGACGGAGCGGACCGTGCTGGATCCCGCCATTCCCGGCACCTTTCAGCCAACCGCGGCGGGGACGCTCGAGTCGGCGCTTTACGGATCCGTCCGGACCGTTAAAATCGGGGCACACCTGTATCCCTCGTTCCATGAGGGGATCGACATCGCCCCCCTGCAACGCAGCGGACGCGGAGTTCCGCTTGATGCCGTGCGGGCTGTGGCGGCGGGTCGGGTCGGCTACATCAACTCCACGCCGGGTAATTCGAATTATGGAAACTATGTGGTTCTGCTCCATC
>JBIKMI010000147.1:0-7123 GCA_044359285.1 Kiritimatiellia bacterium | reverse complement strand
AAGCGATCCTGTTGGCCTGCATTATCAAGGCCAGAAATCCCGGGGCCGCCATCACTGCCGCGGTGGCTCCGGATCGTGTCGTGTTGAAGGTGGACTCCAGAACGGTGGAATTCCCGTCATCCAAGGCATTGAAGTCGCAACACTGGTCCTTCTGAACAGGTCCGTTATGAAAAAAGTCCTCTTTATATTCGGGACCCGGCCCGAGGCCATTAAAATGGCGCCCGTCATTAAGGAGCTCCAGAAGTATCCAGCCCGGTTTGCCGTGAGCGTCTGCGTCACCGCGCAGCACCGGCAGATGCTCGATCAGGTGCTGGCGCTCTTCGAGATTGTTCCCGATTATGATCTGGACATCATGAGGCCCGGCCAGAGTTTGACCGACGTCACGTGTAACGTGCTGCAGGGGGTGGAGCCGGTCCTGGCAGAGGTGGCGCCTGACCTGGTGCTGGTCCATGGTGACACGACCACCACCCTGGCGGCGAGTCTGGCGGCCTATTACCGGAAGATCGCGGTGGGGCATGTGGAAGCCGGACTCCGGACTGGCAACCTCTATTCCCCCTGGCCTGAAGAGATGAACCGCCGCCTGGCGGGCGCGATCGCACGGTATCATTTTGCGCCCACTGAGCCAGCGCGGCAGAACCTGCTTGCGGAAGGAGTAGCCGATGAGGCGATTACCGTAACCGGGAACACGGTGATTGATGCCCTGTTGCAGGTCAGGGAAAAGCTGTCGGCGGGAGATAGGGGCGAACGCATCGCCCGGGATCTGGTTGGGCAGTATCCGGAGCTGAAGTCACTCCTGGCGAATCCCTCGCCCAAGCGCCTGATCCTGGTGACGGGGCACCGACGCGAAAACTTCGGGGCGGGGTTCGAAAACATCTGTCACGCCCTCAAGGAGATTGCGCGGACGCATGGCGACGTGGAAGTCATCTATCCCGTCCATCTGAACCCCCATGTCCAGGAGCCGGTGAAGCGGATCCTCGGTGATGCGCCGGGCGTACATCTGATTGAGCCGCTGGATTACCTTCCCTTTGTCTGGCTCATGAACCGGGCCTATCTGATCATCACCGACTCGGGTGGCGTGCAGGAAGAGGCTCCGTCGCTGGGCAAGCCGGTCCTGGTCATGCGCGATACTACCGAACGACCGGAGGCGGTGGCCGCCGGAACGGTCATTCTGGTCGGAACAGATCGGCAGAAGATCGGCGCTGCCGCGCATCAGTTGCTGACCGACCGGACTGTTTACGAATCCATGACGCAGGCCCATAATCCCTATGGAGACGGGAAAGCGGCAGAGCGAATTGTGGCTCAACTATAAATGGATGCTATGACCCTTTCCCGTAAAGATTCTGCGCCTGCCGTAATGCGCTGGGGTTGGCTGAATTGGCCGGCGCCTGCCCGCCGGGCGGTCACTCTGGTTTTTCTTGTCGGCGTCAATTGGCTGTTGCTGGCGCCCGTGAGCACCTTCCGGGAAGTGCATGAGTATTTCCCTCATCAGGACAAGTTTAGCCATCTGGCGATTTTCGGCCTGTTGACCGGGCTGACCCGCTGGTCCATTCCCGCCTGGTGGGGCAAGGGCCGGATGCGCCTCCCGTTGCTTCTGGCCCTCGTTTTCTACGGCTTGGCCACTGAATGGCTCCAGCTCCTCATTCCCAGCCTCGGGCGTAACTTTGAATGGGCAGATCTGATGTTCGACAGCATGGGTGTGGCCCTCGGACTCTGGCTCTGTGAACGCCTCGACCGCCCAGCCCCGGCCACCTCCCTTGATTCAAAATCCTGAACCTTCCAGGGCCATTTCATATGCGTCATATTCACCGTATAATCCAAGCGGACGACACGGAGGTCGTCCCGCCATGAATGAAAACAGCCGTTTTTTAATAGTTTGGAGGGTCGGGCTCTGTCCCGACCTTTCTGGAAGGTGTTAGGTGCCAGATTCAGATCAGATGAAATGACCCTGAATCCCCTTTTTCACGGGGACTTATCACTTGTGTTTTCACCCTCTGCCTTCTAGAATGATGATCAGGAAATCAGAGGGCATAATGTTATGAAAACGGCCGTACATCAGCCAGGTTTTCCGCTCAGTAGTGAGTCCCTGTCCCTCTCGCGGCGTGGTGCCTGGGGGCAGGTGGCCGTTGCGGCCATGCTTATCACGATCATACCGCTATTGATTCTTGCCTGGGTCTGGAAATCTCATTTGGACGGCAACACCGTGCCGGCCTTTGTGGCATGGGTGGTCGGCGCGGTCATCGGAGTGGTCATCACCCTGGGTTACACCTTGTTGTTCAAGTATCCCATGAGTATCGTTCGGCTGCGTCACTATCTGAGCACCCTCGCCAGCGGTGGCATTCCCGGGCGGGTGACCTTGTCGCGGGATGAGGATGATTTGGTGGCTGTTCAACATTACATGGAGCAGATCGTGACGATGGCGGAGGAGCGCATTCGGATGATTGAAAAGCGCCATGAGGTTGAACTCGGGGCGGAGCGCCAGCGCGTGATGATTGAAAGCCTGGGCACCATGTGTCACCATGTCGGACAGCCCGCCACGGTGATCGGCATGTGTCTCTACCGGCTGCAAAGCAACCCGTTGCCCGCGGAAGTGCCTGTCATTCTGACAGAATGCGCCACGGCTCTTGACTCCATGACGGAAATCCTTGATCAGATGCGAGCTGCAACCCAGTACGCGTCCGAGCCCTATCTCCAGAGCGCTGTGGGCGCCAGCGAATCCACCGGCAAGCCTGTCACCCGGATCCTCAAGGTCTGATGGCCAACCTGCCCCCCTCTTTGCAGCCAATAGTCTTCCAGAATCCGGTTGCGCGTCTGCCACTAACCAGTAATATGGTCAGCGATGATTGCGCTGGTTGAACAATTTCTCGATCACATTTCGTTCGAATGCGGTTTAAGCCCGAAAACGCGCGAAGCGTATGGCCATGATCTCTCGGATTTCTCGCGTTTTTCCCAGACGGCCGGCATTCATACCCCGCGGGAGGTAACGCGGAAACTCCTGCTCGGCTACCTTGAGCATGAGCGTGACCGCGGGCTCGCCATGAATTCCATTGCCCGCCGCCTTGTCGCGATCAAGGTATTCTTCCGCTATCTGGTGCAGGAAGGGTTGCTCGAAAAAGACGTGACCGCCGTGATGGAGTCACCCCGGCTGTGGAAGGTGCTGCCCTCCACGTTATCCATCAAGGAGGTGGATGCCCTGTTGAAGGGGGTGATTGGCGATGACCCGCATGCCATCCGGGACCGGGCCATGATGGAGCTGTTGTATGCCTCGGGGTTGCGGGTCTCGGAGTTAACGAATCTGACGCTCGAGGATTTGCATCTCGATAGCGGTTATCTCCGGTGTCTGGGGAAAGGCAACAAGATGCGGGTGACCCCGGTGGGCGGGACTGCCCGGGCGGCCATTGAGCGGTATTTCCATGAGGTGCGCCCGAAGCTCGCTAAAAATCCGGCGGTGCGCCAGGTTTTCCTCACGCGCCGCGGCACGGGGTTCAGTCGCAAGACGATCTGGAAGCAGATCAAGCTGTTCGCGAAGCGGGCCGGAATTGTCAAGGCGGTGTCGCCGCATACCCTGCGCCACTCCTTTGCCACACATTTGCTGGCCAACGGTGCGCCATTGCGTATGATTCAGGAAATGTTGGGGCATGCGGATATTGCGACCACCCAGGTGTATACGCATGTGGACCAGAACCGGCTGAAATCCGTGCATCATCAGTTTCACCCGCGGGCGTAGGAAAGAGAGGGGTTATGATATTAGGCTTAAGACGAACGAATCCTTATCGTGAGCTGGAAAAGCGGCTGGGCTATAAATTCAGCAATCGCGACCTGCTGGAGATGGCGCTGCTTCATCGCTCCTATCGCTATGAGGTAAAAGATGTGGCGCGGGATAACCAGCGGCTCGAGTTTCTGGGTGATGCGGTGGCGGGCTTTCTGGTGGCCGCTCAGCTTTACCGGCTCGATTGTGATGGAGATGAGGGGATTCTGACCGAGTTGCGAAGCCGGGTAACGAGCGGCAAGGCCATGGCGAATGTGGCCCGCGATATTCAGCTGGGCGATTTCATGCGTTTGGGAAAAGGCGAGGAAATGGCCGGTGGGCGTAAGCGCGAGGCCCTGCTGGCCGATGGCCTGGAGGCGGTGATTGGTGCCGCCTATTTGGATGGGGGCGTCAAGGCGGCTGAAAAAATCGTTGCCACACTGCTGATTCCGTTGCTGGGCGAAACGCTGAGTGACGACTGGATGGCCAACCCCAAGGGGAAGCTGCAGGAACTCTCCCAGGGGCTCTATAGTTGCGGACCCGAGTACAAGTGTATCTCCGAAGAAGGGCCGGCGCACCGGAAAGTATTTGTCGTGGAGGCCATTGTCGGAGGTGCCCGGCTGGGGCAGGGCAGCGGTCCCAGCAAGCGGGTCGCCGAGACCGAGGCCGCCATTGTGGGTGTCCGTAAATTGCTGGCCGGGAAATAGGGTGGGGGATCAGGGCCCCGTCACATCTCATGCAGGGTGGCGTCGCGTTTCGGGGCTGAACGGGGTGTTCCTTTGCGGGAACCCTTATTATCCTTATCGGGCAGGATGAAGGGGTCCTCCTTTTCCAGCCGGTCACCCAGTTCGGCCTCAATGGCATCAGGACTCTCGCCGGCTTCCAGGCGGTTTAACGCCTCCTGCATGCCCGAACCGAGCTTCATGCCGGTCATCTTTGAAAATGTGCGCATGAGGTTGGCCGCCTGCCGGGGGTCCTCCTCACTCATGCCGTCCGCCTCACGGGCGAGGGCGTCCATGGCCCGCTCCATTTTAGATTCATCCATGGCCATTTCCGGCGCTCCCCCGGCGGGCGCTTCCTTGGCCCGGCCGGTAGGGGCGAAGACAGAAATCTGCCTGGTCAACGTCACCCGCTTGCAATGGGGGCACCGGGGTCGTTTGTCGGGCTGAATGGTGCGCGACAGGAAGTTATAGATCGTATGGCACTTATGGCAGTAGAATTCGTAAATAGGCATGGCACGAAATTAAGAAGACCCCTGGCGAATGTCAAGAAGTCAAGAATTCAGAAGTCAGGATTCAGTAATCAGAATTCGTATTTCATTCTGAATCCTGAATTCTGAATCCTGAATTCTGGATTTTGATTATCTTCCCTTGACCTCGATCTGCCTGCCCCCGATAATGTAACATTATGACTAATGACTTCACGATGATTGATACCCCGCAGGCGCTCGAAGGGCTTGTTGAACAGTTGGCTGACGCCCCTTGCGTGGCGGTGGATACTGAGTTTGTCTGGGAGCGCACGTTTTACCCCCGACTCGGTCTGATCCAATGCGGGAGCCATGACGGCACCTGCTTCCTCATTGATACCGTCGCCTTGCCTGACCTGACGCCGCTCGGGAAAATCCTGGAAAACCCGGATATCGAAAAAATCCTGCACGACGCACCCCAGGACCTGATGATCCTGCGGCGCGCCACCGGCGCGATCCCGCAGGCGATCTTCGACACCCGTCTGGCGGCAGGGTTTGCCGGACTCAGTAGCGAGATCTCACTCCAGAATCTGCTGATCAGTCTTCTGGAAATTGAGTTGCCCAAGGGGCATACCCGTGCCGACTGGATGGCCCGCCCTTTATCTGCAGAGCAATTGGACTATGCGGCGGATGATGTGCGCTATCTTCCCCGGGTCGCCGCCCTCATTCGCGAAAAAGCGCGCGAGGCCGGAATGGAGTCCTGGCTGGACGAAGAGCTTGCCCTGCTCAATGAGCCCGCCTTGACGGGAGAGCGGAGTCCGCTCGAATCCTATCGCCGGATCCGGGGGAGCGGACGCTTGAATCCGCGCAGTCTGGCCGTGTTGCGGGAACTGGCCGCCTGGCGGGAGGAGGAGGCCCAACGCCGTGACTTGCCCCGGCAACATGTTGTGGAGGACGCGGAATTGTTATCTGTCGCCTATGTGCTCCCGACCCTGGCGTCCGATTTTGAAAAATGCCGCGATCTCAAGCGGCAGACCGAACACCGATACAGCGAAGCCCTGCTGGCGGCGGTGGCCCGCGGATTAGCCCTGCCCGAATCGGAATGCCCCGCTTCAGCGGTCGCACCCGACGAACGCAAGCTCGGCAAGGAACGGATCGCCGCAACCATTGAAGGCATCCGCAAGAGCGCTGAAGCCAAACGGGTGGATGCCCGGTTGGTCAGCACCAAAAACGATGTCCTGATGCTGTTGCATGAAGGACAGAACGCCTTGCCTGTAAATCACCGCCTTCTCCGTGGCTGGCGCAAAGAATTGCTGAATGATTTCCTGGCTACCCTTCCGTGAAAACAAGCCTTGTATGCGGGGTGTGTGGGCCCGGAACTTTGTTCCCATTACGGGAACAAAAGTCAGGCATCTTACATTTCATAAACTCTTTAATAGAAGCATGTTGCTGCAATATTCAAGTGTTCCTGTTTTGGACAATAGGTATGAAGTGCGGTATCTTTTCCGTCAATTCATGGACAAGATACTTCAACGTGAGGCCAGGGAGGCGTTGCGGAATTGGCTACGCGCCAATCGCACGGCCAAGAATCTGCCGATGCGTACCATTGCCACCCGGTTAGGGGTTTCACATTCCTGGGTTGCCAAAACTGAAAATGGCGAGCGCCGCCTTGAGATCATCGATTTTGTTAATCTCTGCTTTGCGCTCGGACTGGATCCCTCCAAGGGGCTTAATTTGCTCGTCGCCAATTTGTCGTCGCATGGGGGGTCTCAGTATGGAGCGTTGAAGGCTGCCGAGTCCCCCGTTTCCTATCGCATGAACGGCCGGAAATAATTCCACACGGCGCGGTTGCTTTCATCTTCGCCTTCATGTGCGGCCCTTGAAAACTTCTGCTGAGCTCATATGCGCCCGCAGAAGATCAGGGCATATTCACGAACAACTGCAAATCCTTGTCAATATGGCCATTCTGAGAACTAAGGTTAACCCGATAATGGAAAACAAAACCAGGAATTTTGAACAGAAGCTCGCAAAGATCGCGAAGCCCATTCGACAAGCTCAGGGCAGAGCGGGAGCGGCGAATACGCCGCTCCCGCATGATAATTATTGGAATTCAACTCCATCGTATTTGCGCCGCAGGCAAAACCATTTCTTCCTTCGCGGTCTTCGCGTGCTTCTGTTCAAAATCTTCTCTT
>JBIKMI010000019.1:0-19684 GCA_044359285.1 Kiritimatiellia bacterium | reverse complement strand
CAGTTGGAATTGGAGGAGGTGACCCTGTTCCTGGTCCATCTCTCCATCAAATTCCGCCATCGCCAGCACCAGCTATGCGAGCTGTATTCGCTGGTGAAAGACCTGAAGACGCCCTATCTCATTGCCGGTGATTTCAATGTGTTCTGGGGCGATCCCGAAATCGAGCTTTTCCTCGCCGCCACCGGCTTAAAAAGCGCCAACCCCGGAAATGTCCCGTCTTACCCCAGCTGGTCGCCCAAGATGGAGCTCGATTTCATCCTGCACAGTCCCGGTATCGTCATCCATGACTTCCAGATGCCCCCCGTCACCTTTTCAGACCACCTGCCACTGGTCTGCAACTTTGAAATCCAGAAATAATGTTTTCTCGATCTCGCCATTTGCCATCTGGCTCTAATCTGATATATTTAAACGCTTCATGAATGAACCAAGTCAATTTGATTTCTGGTATGCCATCAACAACACCCGCGTGGTGGTGGCGCCTATCCAGCGTCTGGAAACGTTCGGAGCCACCATTATTCATTACCATCTGGTGAGCGAATTGATGGACTCCGTTAATAAAATCAGGGTTCGGGAAGGCCGCATTGTGGCGCAACGCCCGCAAATCATCACCCCTACCGCCCTTTCCGAGAATATGCTCGAAGGGTTCGGCGCCGAGGCTGAAAAGTACCTCGACTGGCTGCGCGATAATTCGCAGCACTTCCGGATGCTTCAATACGGGTTTATCATCCGCAAGGAGGAGATCAACGACGAGATTATTACAGACACCCTGGAGGCGGTCCTGGACCGGGTGGTCGCCGCCGTAAAGCAGAAGGGGGACCCCCTGACCGCCGTAGTGGCCGGGGTTGATTCGCCCTGGGAGGTCTCGATCCTGAAAATGATGTTCGAGGTCAGCAACCATTCATTCCAGGCAAATGTCCGGGAGATGGAAAGCCACCGGATGTTTGCCCCCAATGCCGGCTTACGATTTGAGATTGAAACGGAATTCCAACTGGCGGGACGCCAGCCGGCCCGCATCACGGAACTGGGAAATAAATTGCAAAAGCATGGCCTTTTCAAGGAATATGAAGATCGTTTTTTTGCTTTGATTAAAGCCAAACCATCACGGAAAAAGTAAAGAGGTGCACCCATGGGTCTGACCATCACGGAAAAAATTCTCGCCCGCGCCGCAGGCAAGCGCGTCATCGGGCCTGGCGACAATGTCTGGGTTGAAGTGGATATCCTGCTGACGCATGATGTCTGCGGGCCGGGTACGATCGGCGTCTTTCAGAGGGAATTCGGCGCCACCGCCAAGGTCTGGGACAAATCAAAAGTCGTGATTATCCCCGACCATTATATCTTCACGGCAGACCAGAAGGCCCATCGGAACGTGGACACCCTGCGGACGTTCGTCAAGGAGCAGGCCATGCCCTATTTTTATGATCCCGGCACTCCTCAATACAAAGGGGTCTGTCATGTGGCGTTGCCGGAAGAAGGCCACGTCCGGCCCGGCGAGGTGATCTTCGGCACGGATTCGCACACCTGTACCCATGGGGCGCTGGGCGCCTTTGCGACGGGGATCGGCAATACCGATGCCGGCTTCATCATGGGCGCGGGGAAACTCCTGATCAAGGTCCCGAAAACCATGCGGTTCGAGGTCAATGGCACCGTCCCCCCTTATATCATGGGCAAGGACATCATCCTGAAGATCATCGGCGACATCGGGTTTGACGGCGCGAGCTATTCCGCCATGGAGTTCACCGGTGAGGCCATCCACCAGCTTTCGGTCGAGGAGCGGATGACCATCTGCAACATGGCCATTGAAGCCGGGGCGAAGAATGGGATTATCGAGCCGGACGAAAAAACCTTTGAATACGTCCGTGCCCGGACCAGCAAGCCGTTTGAAGCCGTCTACAGTGACCCGGATGCCAGCTATGAAAGCGACCGCAGGTATGATGCCAGCACGATGGAACCGTGCGTGGCCGAACCCCACGTGCCGAGCAATTTTGCCCTCGCGCGGGAACGGACCCACATCAAGCTGGACCGGGCTTATATCGGCTCCTGTACCGGCGGCAAAATTACCGATTTTGTGGCGGCCGCCCGCATCCTCAAGGGGCGGAAGGTGACCATTTCGACGTTCCTGGTTCCCGCCACTACGGAAGTCGCTGAGGCGCTGATCAAAACACAGATTGACGGCGTTTCCCTCGTGGAGATTTTCGCGGCGGCGGGGTGCGATGATATCGCGCCCCCCTCCTGCGCCGCCTGTCTGGGCGGGCCGGCAGACACCTACGGCCGAACGGCAGGAAAAGAAGTGGTGATCAGCACAACGAACCGGAATTTTCCCGGCCGGATGGGTTCAAAATTGTCGCAAATCTATCTGGCCTCGCCCCTCACGGTGGCGGCCTCGGCGATTACCGGGCACATCACCGATCCTCGGGAATTCATGTAAGCACAGGGAGAAAAATGAAAATCATTCAAGGTACCGTCTACGTGTTGCAGGATGATATTGATACGGATCAGATCATCCCTGCGGAGTATCTCAACCTGGTCCCCACGATCCCGGAAGAATACGCCAAACTGGGTTCGTATGCGCTGTGCGGGTTGCCGGCCAGCTACCCGCCCTTCATCAAGCCGGGCGCCATGAAAGCCGAGTACCCGATTCTCATTGCCGGACGCAATTTCGGATGCGGCTCCTCACGGGAACACGCCCCCGTCTGCCTGGGAGCGGCCGGAGTGAAGGCCGTCGTGGCAGAATCGTATGCGCGGATTTTCTTCCGCAATGCCATCGCTACCGGCGAACTGTACCCCTTTGAAACGCCCCTGCGTCTCTGCGACCTCTTCAAGACCGGGGACCAGATTGAGATCCACGTGGATAGTTCGAAACTGATTCATGCGGCTTCAGGGAAAACCTATTCCCTGAAGGAGCTGGGGGCAGTCGCCCCGGTGGTGGAAGCGGGGGGGATCTTCCCCTACGCGCGGAAAGCCGGCATCATTAAATAACATGCCGTGCCACATCATAGCCTTAGCCAATCAGAAGGGCGGCGTCGGGAAAACCACCACGGCTATCAATCTGGCGGCCTGTCTGGCAGAACGCCACCAACGCGTGCTCCTGATTGATCTGGACCCCCAGGCCAACAGCACCAGCGGACTGGGAATCCAGCCCACGGCCGGGGGAAGTGTGTATGAGGCCCTCCTCGGGCATGGCAAGCTGGAAGACAAGGTGTTGCCGACGGCCGTCACCAACCTCTCCCTCATTCCTTCCGAAGTCGATCTGGCCGGCGCCGAGGTCGATATCGCCCGGCTGGACCGCTATCTCCACCGCTTCAAGGAAGCCCTGGACCCCTTTCTCGCCTCCGCCCCCTACGATGTGGTGCTGATCGACTGCCCGCCTTCCCTGGGGATTCTGACCATGAACGCCCTGACCGCCGTTCATTCGGTGCTCATTCCGCTCCAGTGCGAGTACTACGCCCTGGAGGGACTCAGCGTCATCACCCGCCTGATCGGCCAGATCCGGGACTCAGGCGCTAATCCGACCCTGGCCATTGAAGGCATTGTGCTGACCATGTTTGACGGCCGGACCAATCTCGCGCAACAGGTGGTCGAGGAAGTCCGGAAACATTTTGGCGACAAGGTCTACCATGCGGCCATTCCGCGGAATATCCGGATCAGTGAAGCCCCCAGTCATGGCAAGCCGGTCATTTTGTATGATGACAAATCCAGCGGCGCAGAGGCCTACCGGGCCCTGGCCAAAGAGTTCCTGAAACGGAAAAAAGAGCAGGCTACTTCCGCTCTGCCGCCAGAGCTGCTGCCTTCTTCTCCAGCATCCGCTCCTCCGTCTCCGCCCGCAGACGCTTGAGCTTGCCGGCCATACTGATCTTTTTGACCGGCGACATCCGGTCCACCAGCAGCACCCCGTCCAGATGATCCAATTCATGCTGTACGGCCCGCGCCAACAAACCGCGGCAATGCAAGGTGCGCACGCTCCCTTTCCAGTCCACAAAGGTTACGTCCACCTCGGCGGCGCGCTGCACCCCGGTGTGAATGCCGGGGAAACTCAGGCACCCCTCGTCCCGGCGGGCCAGCTCGTGCCCCCGGGTCACGATTTTCGGGTTGAACATGATCAGGGGCATCTCCACATCCGGATTCAGCCGGGGGCCCCCCTCCTCCTCCACATCCAGCGCAACGGGAATATCCACCACACAGACCGATACGGTCCGGCCCACCTGCTGGGCGGCCAACCCGAGGCCCTCAGCGGCATGCATCGTTTCCATCATTCCGTCGACCAGCCGCTTATATTCGACGGTCACCCGGGGCACCGACTCGGCCCTGACGCGCAGAACAGGATCGCCAAAGGTGACTATCTCAAAACTCATATCCGTTTTCTTTCATCCAGATGCCCAGATGCAACTTGGCCTGGTCCAGCAGCTCCTCATCCGTGATCGCCGTGGTCCGGCCGGCATCATACTGGGTCATCATCCATTCATAAATCTTCTGAACCCCGGGATCATTCTTGGTGACAGGCGTTTTGGCCTTGCGGAAATATTTCTTCATCCAGAGCGCAATGCCAGCCAACCCGCTGACATCCGATACCGCCAGCTCAACCGGCCGATTCAGCAGTTTTTCCGTATTGAAGACGTTATAGATCTCCTCATTCTTCAACAGTCCGTCGGCATGAATCCCGGCCCGGGTCACGTTGAAGCTCTTCCCGACCAGGGGCTGATTCCCCGGGATCTGGACTTTGAGCTCATGCTCGAAATATTCGGCGATCTCGGTAATCACCGTGGTATCGACATGACAATCATTCCCGCGCAGCTGCAGGTAATTGATCACCATGGCCTCGACGGGCGGATTCCCCGTCCGTTCCCCAATCCCGAGCAGGGTCCCATTGGCCGCCGAACACCCATACAGCCAGGCGGACACCGCATTGGCACTCACCAGGAAAAGATCGTTGTGGCCGTGCCACTCCAACCACTCGCTCGGGAAGCCGGCGTAATATTGCAGCCCGTAAATCAGGCCTGCCACCGAACGCGGCATGGCCGCACCGGGATACGGCACGCCCAAGCCCATGGTGTCGCAAATCCGGATCTTGATCATTTTCTTCGATTCTTCCGCCAGCTTCATCAATTCGGCGGCAAACGGAACGACAAACCCGTAATAATCGGCGCGGGTGGCATCCTCGAAATGACAGCGCGGGGTGATCCCGACATCGAGGGCCTCCTGCACGATCTTCAAATATTCCCGCATGGCCTCGCGCCGGTTCATCTTGAGCTTCAAGTAGATGTGATAGTCCGAACAGGAGGTCAAAATCCCGGTCTCCTTCAACCCCATTTTCTTGGCCAGCTCCAGATCTTTACGCCGGGCGCGCACCCAACCGGTCACCTCGGGGAATTTATAGCCCAGCGCCTGGATCTCTTCGACCGCCTGCTGATCCTTCTTGGTGTAGAGGAAAAATTCCGTCTGCCGGATCAAGCCCTTGGGGCCGCCCAGACGGTGCATCAACTTATAAATATCCACCACCTGCTTGACGGTATAAGGCGGCATGGCCTGCTGCCCGTCCCGGAACGTCGTGTCCGTCACCCAGATATCCTTGGGCATCCGCATCGGAACCAAGCGGTGATTGAAGCCTATACGCGGCACCTCATCGTAGGGAAAGGTATGGCGGAACAACTCGGGCTCCTTGGGATTATCCAGGTGAACGGTATAGGAATCCGAATCGAATGTGTTGTATCCGGGGTTGTATTTCAACTCAAACATAGTCACCTCAATTTCTGCAAACCGTTATCAGCCCTAAATCAGGGAACCTGAATTTCGGGGGATACTAGAATATATATATCCGGATTTCAACAGACTTAACGGGAATAGCGATAAAATTACGCAATCCCCTCTCCGGGGCAGGAGATTATGATTAAGATTACGATCAGGAAAGGGTCAATAACCATCCGTAGCTCAAGCCGGAACGGCGCAGAGCGAAGGATGGTGCTCGGGGTGGGACTTGAACCCACACGACCTTGCGGTCATCAGCCCCTCAAACTGATGTGTCTGCCATTTCACCACCCGAGCAAAAGCGTGAGAATCTAACGACTAAATATTTCCGAAGCAAGCATAACTTACAACTGATGATTATTCTTTTTCAGCCGACCGCCCCTGCGCCGGCTTCTCGAAATCAGTAATGCGCGCCTCTGAGACATCAAAAACCAGGATCATCTTATCGCGGGCGAGACGCACCAGGGCGCTCGGATCCTTGTCAAAATCCCACTCCCAGGTTGCCCGCCTCCGATCGCTGATCATGGAATTACTGTTGCGGATTTCCCCCGGCACCGTGACCCGCGCCACGACGCGGAATCCATTGAAGAAGGGGGTGAGTTTGCTCAAGCTCTCCTGCGTCACCACCGCGACGATCTCCGGCGTATGCCCCACCGGGGGAAGGCTGACGACCAGCTTGCAGGACGCCGCATCCAAATGTTTAACAGTCAATCCGAAATCCCTTAAGAAGGATTGTTTAGCCAGCGCCTCGAGCGAAGTGAATTTCAGCGTAAAATCCACATAATTCCACCCGCCCTGTTCCCGCTTCTTGAGGGCGTCGAGGGTGACCCCTTCTTTCGCCATGGCGCTAAACCGCGCCTTCAACACCGTTTCGTCGTAGAGAAAAGGAATATCCAACTCCACCGGAGCCGGATTGGTTTTACCTTCGGCAAAATCCAGTGACGCCGCCAGCTGGCGCGCCAGTTCCGCCTGCTTGATAATGTGGGTCGGCATGCCGTAAACGGCCCGTAGCATCCCCGTGCCGTCGCGCTCCACATTCAGGGTGGCATCGACTTTAATACACCCCGACCCTGCCCATAACAACCCCATAAGGAGTATCACAACCCTGAAGCCAGTTTGATGCGACGTTCTCATGGGCGTATACTTTTTGACGGCATGTTGGTTGCGGGGAACCGGAAAATGGTTTCACCCGGCTTGGCCATTCCCTGCTCGCGCGCACTCCGTTCAACAAATTCAGGATCACTGCGAAACCGCTTTTGGTTCAAATTCAGTTTTCGGATACGGGCCTCCGTCGCCTCATTCGCTTGCTCCAGAGCCTCTTTTCTATTTTGCAGGGTCTGGTAATTATGCGTTTTCGGCAGAAAAATACAGACAATAGCGACGACGCCGGAGGCGACGACCACCATCCATGCCAACCGATATACCAGAATCCAGAAATTCATATTCGCCCGTTCAAAAGTACATTCATCGACGGACAGCCCTGCCGCCCGCCGATGAACACTCCCAGATGTGATGTGTCAGGCCGGAGCCAATCAGATCACGCCACCATAGACCGCGTACTTGCCGAGGATCTCTTCAATGCGAAGCAATTGATTGTACTTGCACACCCGATCGGTACGGCACAGGGAGCCGGTTTTGATCTGCCCGGCATTGGTCGCCACCGCGATATCCGCAATAGTCGCATCCTCCGTCTCGCCGGACCGATGACTCACCACCGCCGTGTAACCCGCCTGGGTGGCCATCTGAATAGCCTCCAGGGTCTCCGTCAAGGTCCCAATCTGGTTGACCTTGACGAGGATGGAATTGGCTATCCCCAGATCAATCCCCTTCTTCAGGAACTTGGTGTTCGTCACAAACAGATCGTCGCCAACCAGCTGGACCTTGCCACCCAGCTTATCGCTGAGCTTCTTCCAGCCATCCCAGTCATTCTCGGACATGCCGTCCTCGATGCTGATGATCGGATATTTGTCGCAGAGCTTGGCATAGAAGTCGACCATCTGGTCGGCCGTCATCACCGCGCCATCGCTCTTCTTGAAGATGTAGCGCTTCTTGGTGGCATCATAGAACTCACTGGCGGCCACATCCAAGGCGAGGAAAATATCCTTGCCCGGCTTGTAACCGGCCTTCTTGATCGCCTCAATGATGACATCCAGGGCGTGGGTGTTGCTGGACAATTTCGGGGCAAACCCGCCTTCATCACCCACCGACGTGCTCAATTTCAACCCCTTCAGCACGCTCTTCAGCGCGTGAAACACTTCCGTGCCCATGCGCAGGGCTTCGGCAAAGGACTTGGCGCCCTTGGGCATAATCATAAATTCCTGAATATCAATCGGGGCATCGGAATGCGCGCCACCGTTCATGATGTTCATCATGGGCACCGGCATCACCTTGGCATTGGCCCCCCCGATGTAACGGAACAGGGGCAGACCGCAATATTCAGCTGCCGCGCGGGCCGCAGCCAGCGACACGGCCAGAATGGCATTGGCTCCCAGCTTGCTCTTCGTCTCGGTCCCGTCCAGCTCAATCATCATGTTATCAATACCGACCTGGTCGCGGCAATCCCACCCGATCAGTTTGGGCGCCATTTTGACATTCACATTGGCCACCGCTTTGCGCACACCTTTACCCAGGTAACGCTTGGCGTCCCCGTCACGCAATTCGACCGCTTCATGCTCACCGGTCGAGGCGCCGGACGGAACGGCTGCACGGCCGACAATGCCGCTCTCAAGGGTGATATCCACTTCGACAGTCGGGTTACCACGGGAATCCAGAATCTCACGAGCCACAACACTTTCAATTAATGACATAACTTTAATACTCCTTATTACTGTTCAACCGCCAACTGGCGACATATGGGAAAACGGTCACACAATACGGAAACCTCCCCTTGCTTTCAAGCAGAGAGTGCGACAGCCGGAATCCGCAGGACCAGGCTGGTTTTCATGACGGTCTCAGCCACCCCCGGCGGCGCTCAGGGTGCCGAAGACGAAGAGAGCGAATAACGCGGCGAACAGGACCGCCGTCGCAAACTTGACCAGCGCCGCCCGCTGTTCCAACCATTCTGTCAGCCGCTCGCTGCGCAATCCGCCGTAGGCCCCTGCAAAAACCACCAGCAACGGCACGATAAACGCCATGTTGTAGAGAGCCAGGTACGCCACAGCGCCCGTGCGCCCCTGGCCGGTCTTGAGCATGTAGAGAATCGTGGGCGCATAGACCTGCCCCGTGCAGGCCAGTTCCAGCACGGCAATCACGAGCCCCGCCACAAAGGCGGCGACCACGAAATGACGGTGGCGCGAGCTGCGCCGCACCGCCCCATGGATTCTGGCCTTCAGTGCACCGGGCAGTTGCAGGACCATATCACCCATGCGGCCCCTCAGGCACTGGATCCCATCCCACACGCTCAGCAACGCCACCCCGGCGACAAACGCCGCCATCCCCCAGTTGAGGATCATCCCCAGCCGCCGCAACAACGAGAACCGGACGACGATTTCCACCAATCCCAGCCCCAGCAGGAAGTAGGCAAGGAAGAGCCCTGCCACAAACGCGCCACCAACGGCCAGAATCTCGCGAGGCCCGCGCCGTGTCACCTGCAGATACGAGAGCAGGAAGATGATCGTCGCAAACGCGCAGGGGTTGATCCCGTCCAGAAGCCCCGCGACAAACACAATCCACGCCCCCATGGCGGTATACCGTTCGCCCACCGTCTCGTTTGCCCGGACCAGCGCCGCCTCGCTCACCGTCCGCCACGCCGTCTCCGTCGCCTCCGTCCGGCTCAGCAATCGCCCCAGCCGCTCAAACGTTATGTCGCTCTTGACCAGGGTACCGGCTCCGCAAAAGATAGCCGGGGCCACCAACCGGGACTTCTCCGGAACCTCAAAGCGGTCGCACAGCGCCTCGTTTAGCCGCGCATGATCCGGATTACGGATATCCATTTCCTCAATCGCCATATCCTTGAATTCGGAACGTAACGCGACCAGCAGTTCCGCCACCCGCGCGCAGTCGCGGCAACCCGGATTGCGGAAAAAGACCACCCGCCGCGGCGGGCTTCCCACTGCGGGCGGCTCTGCCGCCGAATTGGCCACCGCCGGCGCCCCGGGCGCCGGGAGAGTCTGCCGGGACTCGGTCTTGCGAAGCACCACCTTCACCTCATCAGCCGATGCCACGCCGCCGGAGACCAGTTGCTTCCGCAAACTGACGAGGCGGGTGTCCTCCTCCCCGGTCTGCGCCATCACCGCATCCACCAGCGTCAGAATCTCGTTCACGTCAAACTCCCGCAACCAGCTCACGGGCAATTCCTGCAGGAGGGATATGGCCCGGTAGGCCACCATCCGCTTATCGGGGGCGCTCTCCATCATGGCCATCAGCACACGCAGGTCCACCTTTTCGCGGTTTGAGAAGAGGCACAGCGCCGCCGCACTCCGCACCGCCAGGACTGGATCGTTGCTCAGCCCCGACAACACCCCCACCACGGAGGGCGCCAATCGCTTCCGGGTGCCGGACGACGAGAAGCTGCTACTGAGGCCGGAGGATGCGGTTTCAGCACTGAAATACACGGTCCACGCGCTGGCCCCTTCCCGACTGTACACGGCCGGTACCACAGCGCGAACCCATTCCGAAGTGTCCCTGGCCACGGTCTGCACCTTCTCCGTGAACTCGGCCGGCTGATGCTTGCCCAGCGCATACCACGCCGCGCGCCGTACAAACGGATTCTCGTTGTCCAGGTAAGGGGCCACGACCGCACGGTCTCCGTCCCGCCAGCACACCTCAAGCAACGTCAACGCCAGGATGCGATGGGACACGCCATACCGTTTCTCCGCCGTGTTTTCCAGCACCTGCCGCACCGAGGTGCCGATCTTCCGGCGGATCGGCGCGCTCTGTATGGCCTGGTACCACTGGTAGGACTCCTTGAGCAGGTCAGGCGGACTGAGCACCGAGCCGGGTTCAAACGCCGCGTCAACCAGGTCCTTGATGGCCGCCTCTCCCGCCGACTCCTTCAGGCAGAGAGCCACTGCCGCCGTGCGCACATCGGCTGATGGATCCTTCAACAGTCGCCTGACCAGCGGCTGTGTCGCGAGACCCCGGCCCCCTCCTGCACGCTTGGCAATCTCCAGCCGCTCTTCCGCCGTGCGGGACTCAAGGGTCTCCACCAGGAATGCCAGTCCCGTGTTGTTCCCGAGCGACATCAGCATCAGAGCCGCCGGGAATCGAAGGTCCACATCCCGCTTCGGATCGAGGTAAGCGAGGGCTTCCGTCACCATGCTCCCGTACTCTTTCACCGACTTGCCCCCATCCGGTGTCAAGGCCCGCGCGGCCGGCCCCGCCTCGGAAACGGGCTCGATAGCCCCTGCCGGTCCAAAGGCGCTAAAAATGTCCTGCAAGCTGGCCGGATCCGAAACCGCATTCGTCGGCGCATTCGTCACGGCTGGAACCGGGGCGGGGGCCGGGGTTGCGGAAGGGTCGCCCGAGAAAGCGGCAAACAGGCTGGAGAGGACATCCCCCGCAACGTCACCGGTGCCCGCACTCGCCGCGACAGGCTGGACCAACTGCTCAAAATCCTCGGTATCGGACGAACTGGATGACCTTGAGGAGAAATGCCGGTCTTCCTCAGCCTGGTACGTGTCGAATACGGCTTGCGCCTGTTCCTTGACGCCAGCGTGCAACACCTTCGCCAGAAGCGCCTGGACCTCCTGGCTCCGTCGCCCGCCGCGTGCCACCACCCGGATGGCGGCACAGGCCACATCCCCGTTCTCATGGTACACATACGGAACCGCCAGCCGCCAGGACTCGCCCCCGCCCTCGCCCAATCCCTCCAGCACCGAGAGCAGCACATCGGGATCCTTGTCCTTCAACGCGGGAGCGAAGGTCGCGGGCAGGGGCACATCCATTTGCTGGAGGGCCGCCACAACCGGGCCCTTCAACTGGTCATCCTTGAGAAAAACCGCCGTGAGCCGGCTGGTGGAACTCTTTGCGGAGAGGGTCGTCAGCGTCAGCACCGCCGTGCGTCGCACGAAGGGATCCGGATCATCCAGGCAGGCGGCCACCTCCTTCTCAGCGGCCGTAGCACGGAGTTTCCCGATTGCCTCCAGAGCCGCCGCCCTCACCCGCCAACGGGGATTCTTGAGGCATTCCTTAACGACATTCGCCGCCGTGGCCGACTGGGTCCGGGAAAGACTTGCGAGGGCCGCGACGGCCAGATCCTCATTCGCATGTGTCAGAAAGGGACCGACCAGATCCACCGTCTTGGGGCCCTTCAGGCTCCCCGCGCCCCGGATGATGGCGTGGATGACCTCCTCGTCCTTTTCCGTCTTCAACAGGTCGCCCAGATACTTATAGGCGCTGTTCTTGCCTGCCGTGATGAGGGTGTCGACCGCGGCTTCCCGGATCAACGGATCCGGATCGGCAAGAAAATCAAGCAGCACCGGCAGGGCGCGTTCGCCCGCCACAGCCGCCGATGCCAGGCTGCGCAAGCGTTCGTCCTGGTTCCCGAAAACCAGGCGGTGCACGATCCGGGCGCGCTCTGTTCCCAGGGTATCGGGCAGGAGCAGGAAATAGCGTACTTCCCGGACCCGGCGCAGGGCATCCTCACCCACTCCCATGGCCGAGGCCGACCATGACTCCAGCACCGGGATCACTGAGGCCCCCGCCTGCTCCAGCATGCGCACCGCCCGCGCCGAGCGGTCACGATCACCCGAGGCCAGATCACGGATATACCCGGTAATCTGCTCCTCCGTCAGGGGCGCGAACACCCGCTGCGTCTCGTTGGAGCTGCCCGCCACCCAGCCCTGCCAGCGCTCCATAGCCCCGCGGTTCCCTTCAGGCTCGCTCCACGGGTCGAACCCGTAGGTGTCGCCTGCCAGCTCCTCCAGGACCTCAAGGGTCCCGAGCCGAACAGACAACTTAGGATGCTTCAGCAACTCCACCCAGTCATGGCGGGGACAGGGCGTATACGCGAGCATCGCCTTGTGCAGCCGTAGCCGGCCTTCCTTGCCCCCCAGCCCGGCCATCAGCTCCGGCCACTGTGCGACCGCAACCTCCTTGGCTTGCAGTGCCTTCACCCATTTGTCCAGATCCCGGGGGGCCGCATCCTTTTTCCCGCCGCCTTTCCGATACTCCTCGATGAAGGCCAGAAAGGCCTCCTTGCCCATGAAGCCGGGTGCGACGGACTGCGGGCGTCCGTCGCCGGAAAGAATCATGGTCAGGGGAATACCGTTCACCTGGAATTCCCGTGCCGTCTTTTCGTCACGGGAGGTGTCGATGGTCACACAGATGAACCCCTCGAGGGCGGCCAGCACGTCCTTTTCCGCCAGCGTTTCCGACTTCAGCCGTACACACCAGGGACAGTTCGGCGAGGAGAACACCAGCAGGACCGGTTTGAGCTCATTACCGGCGCGCGCCAGGGCTCCGTTCAGGTTCTCGGTCCACGTGACCGCAGGTACCGTGGCCGTCTCGCCCCACGCGCCGGCGGCCAACAAACCGATGGTTGCCGCGGCCAACAACCCGCGCAGCCCCGCCCTTCGGGGCTGCAGGAATCGGGAAGCTGTATATGATTTTTTAGATTCCATCCTTGCCTCAATGCGTCAGCGCGTACACCAGGATATTCACGTTTACTTCCATTGAATTCACAATTTCATTCCCGCCGCAGCAGCAGCACCCGACCGTGTGCGAGGTGTCGTTCAAGCCCTGTGACGAGTAGATCACCACCGTCTTGCCATCGTTTTCAATCCCCTCCAGGTAGGGATCCGATCCCCCATGGCTCAGCTTGAGTTCCTTGATAGTCTTGACGGTCTTGAACAGTGCGTGCTCCATGCTGATCTTGCTTAACTTGCGGTCAGGCATGACCTGTCGCATCTCGCGGCGGAATGATTGGTCCCACGCCTTGCTCGAACACCCCGCCGAGGCCAGCAGGAACCCGCCGCGGTTTAAATATTTCTTCAGGTTCTCCCGCTCCTTGGCCGACAAATAGAACTCCTTCTCCCCCGTCATCACCACAAAGGGAAAGGAGAATAACTCCTCTGAATCCAGTTTCACGCTCTTGAACCGCCGTTCCGTGGCAATGGTGCTCTCCCGCTGGGCCGCGCTCAGGAACTCATCGCTGAAACAGCGCGAGGTCTGCGTCCCGGCATAGATGAGATTGGCGCACTGGACGGCCGCATCCTTGGCCCACACCGGTCCACCAAGCAGCATCAGCGCACAGAAAAGCTTGAATATCCGTTTCATCGCTCGCCTCCTTCTTTTCCGTTCCGCTGGAAGTAGCGTTTCACTGCATCGCGGTACTTTGCAGGTAGCCGCTCGAACTGGATGGCCTCGCCGGAGGGGGCCGACCACTCGGTCCCCGGCAACCGTTCCACCACATCGGGACTTCGCGCCGCACCGCCCGCGCCCGCACCCCGTCCCTCTCCTTTTCCGGTCTTGCCGTCACCCCCGACGCCCTTGCCCATTGAATTCCGGCCGGGCCCGTACACAGGGGTTCCCAGTTCGGAGTAGCCCTCGGACCCGGTTCCCGACCCCGGCCCGTTCCCCTCGCCTTGTCCCTGGCCCTGTCCCTGCCCTTCGCCAACGCCGCGCTTGCGGCACACAGAGCGGAACATCTGCTCGAGCGTCTTCTTCATCTCCCCCGCGCCCCCGAAGTCCGGCTGCTGTCCCCGGCACATATTCACAAAAGTATTCGTGTACCCCTGCGGATCGACCCGGAGCAGGGCCTGAAGTTTTTCGAGCGCCAGTTGCGCCTCCCGGGTGGTGCGCAGGGCGTCGGTATTGCGACTCGCGCTCACGGCCTGCCCCATATGATTCGAGGCACCCGACTGGTCCAGGGCCTCGAGAAAGCCCCTCACATCATCCCCCAGCGATTCCATCCCCTGCGGCAGGGCTTCAACTGCGGCGGTCACCTCCGTCGCGAATCCCGACAGCTCCGTTGCAATCGCATCCTGATCCTCCCCGTACCCGGACAGGAAGGGCAGGTCGGCGGAATTCACCTTTCCGCCGTAACGTTGCTTCAGCCGCCGGACCAGGGCTTCCTGCCGTTTGATCACTCCCTGGAAGCGGGCGGCGTTGTCCATGACCTTCGCCAGCTTGGCGGCCGCCTCCGCGTCGATCCCCTGTCGCATCAGCGCCTCCGCCTCCGCGCCCAGCCGCGCAAGCATACCCTCGGCCTTCGCCGTGTTTTCCGGCGCGGGCTCGCGCATGGCCGCCAGCTCAGCCTTGTTTTCCGCCAGCTTCCCGAGGATCACCGCGGCCGTGCGCTTCAGGGTCTTCTCGCTATCGTAGGCGGCAAAGTCGTCCGCCAGCTGCCGGAATAGCGATTCTGCGGCCGTATGGGCGTCGAGCGCCTTCCTGACCGTGACCGCCAGCCTGGCCCGGTCGGGATTCTTCCATAAGACCAGCCCCTGCAGCTCCTCAAGCGATTCGATCACGCGCTTCATGGCCGCCGTGGCCGCCTCGTACCGCGCGGTGAACTGCTCCAATGCCTCGCGGTTGCGGATGAGCTCCGCATAGTCCTCCTCGCTGATCACCTTGACGCGGGCGACGGGCGAGACCCCCACCCCGGGCAGGAGCGGGTTGTTGTCCAGCGCCTCGGCATAGAACTCCAGGACCTGACCGGCCTCCACGCCGAGCGCGCCGAGGTTCAATTCGGTATCGAATTCAGAGCGGATTCCCGCAGCGCCCCGCCTGAGGGTCACACCCCGGTCGTTGAACCCCACCACCGAGCGGACCAGGTCGATCTGCTCAATCCCGAAATCATCCTCGATCGTGCCTTCCACCTTGATGCACGCCGTGGGGGTCGCCATGGAAAATTCCTGAGGCTCGGTTAACACCGTCTTCGGCACCTCATCAGGCAACCGTTTCTGATGCACCGCCAGCGGCTCCGCGGTCGGGGTTCCCCGCACGTCGCGCAGCGTCGCCTGCGCCTCCGCATCCTCCTGCAACACCCACTCGAAGGTGACGGAGCGTTCGGACACCAGTCGCCCCCCGATCACCTGACCGGCCCCCTTGGCGACGCGTCGTTCCTCGAGGGTCAATACCCCTTCCTTAAGGGGCCGGTTACTCGTCAGCGTCAGGGCCACCTTCGTCCCGCGCACCCCCGCCACATCCTCCTGGCCTGCCGGAAATTCGCGCACCGGCAGCCGTGTATAGGCCGGCGGTGCAAGCCGGACCCGGGCGAGAACCACCTGCGGTTGCAACAGCAGATCCACGGCATGCCAGCGGCTGCGGGCGCGGCCGACCGCAAAGCAGAACTCGACGGGGGCCGTCACGTTCTCCAGGCGCTGGGCATACCGGTTACCCCCCTCCTGGAAGCAGGCGGCCCTCTGGACTTTATTCCCGGTCCGCCGCGTCAGCAGCCAGACCTGGGCATTCACCGGCGCACCGCGGATCGTGGCCGCGACTTCCGCCGCCCCGCCGTACAGGATGACAGGCGTGGCCGGCGTCACCTCAAACTGGAAATGGCTGTAGGGCGGGATATCGCGCCCCGGCCAGAGCAGGCGCGACGCGATCGTAAGGAAGGCCGCGGTGCCGCACAACCCGACCACCGCCAGAGCTATCAGGAGCTGCATCCCGAACAGGCGCCCCCTCCGCGCCAGCACGTCACGGGGTCTCACTGCCGCCGGCGTTAGGACGGCGAGCCGGGCCAGAGCGTCATCCACACTCCGCTGGACCAGGAAGGCGGGCAACGCCGCGTCACCCGGCTCCCTTCCTACCCTCCCCGCCGCCCGGAGAAGCTCCCACGCCGTCAACACATCCTTCCGCCGGTGGTTCCCGATCAGGTCCGTACGTTCCGCCACCTCACCCAGCCCGAGCCGGAAAATCCGGATGGCCTCCGGCAGGGCGGCCACCGCCAGCCCGAGCGGCAGGAGGATATTCAGCCCGACGCGCAAGGCCTCATCAAGTGCCAGGAAATAGTCCGCCACGAAATAAAGCGCCGCCACCGAGGCCGCCCAGCCAGCCAAACGCAGGGCCAAGGCGAGGACAAGACCCCGCCTCCAGGCGGATCTGAAACGTTTCAGATCCTCCGGAAACTCCGCACTAGGGTTTTGGGTCCCGCTCATGATTGCTTATTCCAGTCCATTCCGCCGCCGGATTGTCCACTCGATCGCCAGGCCTGCCAGGATGATCACCAGGAACCAGCCCCGGTCCCACAGTGGCTCCCACACGACATTACTTCCCTCGTCGGCTTGGCGGCTTCGCGCCCGTTCCCGCTGGTCCATGGCGTCGGAGAGCGCGCTAGCCGTCAACACCACGCTTCCGCCTGATGCCGCCGTGAGCTTGGAGAGGAATTCAAGGTCGGGATTGATCTCGTCCATTTCGCCCCGGGGCGTCTGGATCTGCAACAGGGCGCCCAACTCCTGGCCCTGGGCTCCGGACGCCTGCGACACCAGAGTCACCCGATACAGGCCGGGATCGGTCAAGGTCAGGACCGCCTCCCAACTGTCGGCCCGTTCACCCGCCGCCAGGGTCATTTCCTGGACCAGATCGGGCCCGCGGGTCACCCGCAGCTTCGGCGTCTCACGCTCGGCTCCGGCCAGGCCGCGCCGCCGCACCTGGATCCGGACCGGCAATCCCGGTTGCGCCGTCGAAGCCCCGAGATGCAAGGCGTAGTCATGGCCGGGCAGAAATTCCGAATAGGTCCCCACCCAGAGCAGGAGCTGGGCCCACAACTCCTGATACATCCCCGCCGCTTCCTTGGTGGAGGAGAAGAACGACCATTGCCAGAGTCCATCCACATTCATCACGACCGTCATCCCCTTCCCGAAGCGGCGGCTTACCAGCAACGGCACCGCCTGGGAGGCGGCCGGTCCGGTCCGCCGTCCCTCCGCCAGGACTTGGGCAAACGACTTGAGCGCCACGGAGGTCTGGCTGCACCGTATGAGTGGCAGGCGTGACCACACGGGATCATCGCGGCCGGGCAGCAACCCGGCGAACAGGCCGATATCCTCGCCTTCGCCACGCGGCATGAGCCGGCAGTCCACCGAGGACACCCCTCCCCACTCCACCGGCTCCAGATCCTCCAATCCCCCGCCTTGGTCGGCGTAGGACCGGCCGCGCGCAAACACCACGCTGCCGCCCTGGTCCGCCACAAAGGCTTTCAGCGCCGCGATCCGCTCGGGTGTCAGGAAATACTCCGCCCCCTTCCCGAAGACCACGATGTCGTAGGCTCCGAGTTCCGCAGCGGTTTCGGGGAAGATGGATTTCGATTCCGCCTGCGGAATTCCCGCCGGGTCCGTCTTGAAGAACCGGTCCGGCGCCGTGCGGTAGACGGCCGTGACCTCCATGTTCGCCTGCTTGCGCAGATGCTGACCCAGGAACTTGCTATCCCAGTAAGGCACGCCTTCCACCAGCAGCACGCGGATCTTGCGATCGAGGGCGTTGATCTCGAAGGCGGACTCGTTGTTACGCACATCGTTCTCGCCCTCCCACGGCGTCACCTGAAGGGTGTAGGCGGTGCAGCCCATGCGGTCGGGGGTCACGGTAAAGGAGACCGTGCCGCGACCGACCGCGGGAAGCTGGACCTCATTCGTCGCAACGGCGCGACCGGCGCCATCCAGCAGGCGTACGGCTACATTCACCTCGCCGACCCACCGCGCGGAAACCTCGCCCTGGACGCGTACGGGCTGTCCCACAAACCCGATCACAAGCCGGCGTGCCGCCCTGATGGCGATATCACGGACCTCCCGCGCTCTGCCGAGGGGAACGGCCATCACGGGGGCATCCTGGGCCCGGGCCCGGAGCCCGGCCGTCATCGGATCGACCTCCTGAACCGTCTGGCGCCCATCGGTCAGCAGAATAATCCCCGTCGTTCGGTCGCCTCCCCCTGCGCCCGTCACCACGCCCACGGCGTGGCCGGCATCCGTCGCCCGTCCGTCCGGAACCACCGTGGCGAGGGAGTTGACCGTCTGCCGGGTACCGTCGATCGTATCGCTGAAGGCCAGGATATCAAGGTCGCGCCGTTCGCCGGCCTCCTTCGCCAGGGTCGTGACCAGCCGGCAAGCGGCCTCCCACCGGCTCTGTCCTTCCATGTCCACGGTGGCCATGCTGGCGCTTCGATCAAGCAGGAGGCACCACCGCGGCTTGACATCAGCGCCCGGCTTCCGCCACTCCCCGACATTCAAAGCGAGCGCGGCGAGGGCCGTCAGGGCGAAGAGCCGGGCTACCAGGGCGGCCCACCTGGCACGCAGGGGCAACCTGGCCGAAGCGCGCCATGCCAGGAACGTGCCACCCGCCAGGACAAACGCCAGCAGCACGATCAGTTGTTCCATGGGCAAGAGGGGATTTACTGTCATGTAAACCTCCTCGTTGCGGCAACCGCGCCTTCGCACAGCAGAAGAGCCAGGGCAATCCAGAGTAATCGCGGCCACAACGGAATACCCGCCTGCCATTCCCGGACCGCGCGGCCGGACGCGGCGGTGAGGGCGCCCAGCCCCTTGATCTCCGCCCCCGTCAGTGTCCGGAGATCGGATTCGGCTGCAGGAAAGTTGACGACCTCACGACTGAGGATGCGCTCCCCGACGGTCCACTCATAAAGACCGGGGCGCGCAAGTCGATCGGACAGCAGCGCACCGCCTGCCGTTTCCATCGAATGAAAGGGGAGCTCCGTTCCGTCCGGACCTTTCAAACGAACCTCGTCAGTACGGACCTCAAGTCCCGGCTGCCAGGTCAGCATCTGTCCTGGAATGCGCTCCTGCGCCGCACTCAGTGTTCCCGGCAAGCCCCGGCGCATCTCCAGTAACAACTCGCCCAGGAAGGGAACAAACTCGCCCTGGTTCTGGACCGAGGAGAGGCCCTTGTCCAGGGGGATAGTCCAGATCATGAGCGGCAACGGGCCCCGGCACATCCACAATGCGGGGGTCCTGTCGTCGTACGCCAGGAGTGTCTCACCAGGAGGAAGTTGGTCGGGGCAAACGGAAAACCGCCCGCGCACACGGCCGCGGGCCGGGTCGCCATACTCGCCGGC
>JBIKMI010000209.1:0-5044 GCA_044359285.1 Kiritimatiellia bacterium | reverse complement strand
AGGCGCGGAACAGGGGGTGCTCCGGCGCGGCGACCTTGAGCCGGAACCCCTCGGGCTTATCCTGCCACGCGATCACCGGGCCCGCGTCCGCCGCCGGCGCGGCATTCGTCAACACCAGCCTCAGGCGCGACAGCGGCATGCCAACGGCCGGATACCAGACAACAGGAATGCCCTGCTCAAGGAGCCCGCGCACACGGTGGGGCTCCGTGCCGTCCCAGCCGGCGAGCATCAGGACATCGTAGCGTGCTTCCGGTTTCGCGAACGCCTCGGGTGTCAATAACTCCGGCCGCACCCAGCTCAGTGCCCGGCATCCCCGGGCCCACGCCGTGGCCGTCCCCTCGCCATGGCCGAACGAAACCAGGCCGACCCGTAACAGATCCGTCGGTTCCACCAGCGCCCAGCGCCGGTCATCGCCGGGAAAGTTATCCTCCGCCAGTGCGGCACTTACAGTAAACGGCGACGTTGAAGCGATCCGCTGCTTGAACAACAAGGTCGCGCGGCCCCACGGGGGCAGCACCGCCTCGCGGGAAGTGCGTGCCGATTCCACCGCCAGTACGACTGTCTTGCGCTGCGGCGCCCCTGAGAAGTTAGCCACCTCGCAGAGAATCGTCGCCTCCTCGCCCGGCAGCGGCCGCGCCGGGTCAACCTGGACGCGCAGGATCGCAGCGTTCGGGGCCTCGCCACGGGCCGTGCTGACGCCTGTCAGCCCGACATCCGGCGGCAACCGCGGTGTGACGCCACGCCAGTTCGATGACTGAAAATCACTGACGATGCAGATCTCCTTCCGACCCTCCTGCCCGTTGAGAAGCCGCAGGGCCAGTCGCAGGGCGGCCTCGGGATCGAGGACTTCGGACGTCAGACGTGCACGCCGGACCTCGCCTTGCAGATAGCCGATATTTCCACCCATAGCCGGAAACACAGCCCGGGGCGTGGAGCCCGCCAAGATCACGTCGGCGGCATCGCGCGATGATAACCCGGCCAGGATTTCCGAAGCCTCGGCGCTGGCCACGGCAAATCGCGTCTGGCTGCCGTCGGACCAGCCCATCGAAGCCGATGCATCCAGGATCACGACGACGTTGCGCCGCTCGAACAGGCCGCCCCCCCCGTGCGAGAGCATCACCGGCCGCAAAAACATCAGGATCACCGCCAGCGCGGCGGCGGTACGCAGGAGGAGCAGCAGCCAATCCTTTGGCTTGCGAACCCGCTGGGTGAACCGGAGCGCCCGCTGGATGAACTCCACCGAACTGAAATCCATGACCGGGGGCCGGGCCCGGGCGAACAGGTGCACGATCAGCGGCAGGAGCACCAGGATCGCCAGGGGCCACAGTACCGCGTTGACGAAAAGAATACTCACTGGGCCAGCCTTTCGAACAGACGGTGAAAATGAGTATCGGTGCGGGCGACGGTATAGTCCACATTCCGGCGCGTCGAGAGGTCACGCAGCGCATCGATGTGTCGGCCGATCGCATTCACGTAACCTTCGCGCACATCCGCGGTGTGCGCAATGACCCGCCTGCCGGTTTCCAGGTCGCGGAACGATACCAGCCCCTTATCCTCCAACTCCAGTTCGGCGGGCGTGAGCACATGATACAGGAACACCTTGAAGCCTCGATGCAGGTAAGGGCCGAGAGCGGCGAAGATGGCCGCCGGATCGTCGAAAAAATCCGACACCACGACAAGGATGCCGCGCCGCTTGAGCAGCGGGAAGGAGGAGCGCAGGGATTCCGCCAGCGAGGTGCGGTCGCCCGGCTGGTTCCGTTCCAGCAGGTTCAGGATCCCGTTCAGGTGGGTGCCGGTGCTCCCCGGCGGAATGAAATGCCGGATGGACTTGTCGAAGATCTGCAACGAGA
This sequence comes from Kiritimatiellia bacterium, assembly GCA_044359285.1. Lineage (GTDB taxonomy): Bacteria > Verrucomicrobiota > Kiritimatiellia > CAIKKV01 > CAITUY01 > JAABPW01. The sequence goes on along the minus strand of JBIKMI010000209.1, from coordinate 3,194 downwards.
CGCGGTCGCCGCCGCGGATGACGAGGTAGGCGAGGCAGGCGGTGAAGAAAGAGGCATACTCCAGTTTGGAAGGATCCTTGCCGAATCCCATCGAGGCGCTGCTGTCGAGGAACAGGTGGCAATCCATGCTGGTCTCATGGTCGTAGGTACGGAGATAGAAGCGGTCAGTGCGCCCGAACACCCGCCAGTCGACCAGCGCGAGGTCGTCGCCGGGCACATACTGGCGGTAATCGCGGAACTCAACGGAAGAGCCGCGCACGCGGGAGATGTGACGGCCGGCAAAATAGCCATCCACCACGGCCTTGGGGGCAAACTCGAACCCGGCCAGGCTCCGGATATCTTCAGGCCTCAAGTATTGAAAGCGGCGTTGTGTCACAAGACTCCCGGGAAAGTGGATCAGAGCGTCGCTTCGAGCTTCTCGATGATCTGGTCCACGGTGACCCCCTCGCCCGTGGCGTTGTAATTCGGGATGATGCGGTGGCGCAGGACGGGTTTCATGACCGCGCGGACCTCCTCGAGGGAGGCGGCGGACTGGCCGCGGAGCAGGGCCAGGGCCTTGGCGGCGCTGGTCATCGTCTGCGAGGCCCGCGGGCCGGCGCCCCAGGCGACATAGCGCTTCACATGGTCATTTGCCAGCGGCGAGCCCGGGCGGGTCGCGTTGACAACGCGCAGGATGGCGTCCAGCACATGGTCGGGCACGGGCACATCGGGGATCATGTCCTGCAGGGCGAGCACCTCGTCGGCCTCCAGGACCTTCGGGGTCTCCACGACGTGACGGCCCGTGGTGCGCAGCACGATGTCGCGCTCCTGGTCCATGGGAGGATAGTCCATGGTCAGACTGAAGAAAAAGCGATCCAGCTGCGCCTCCGGGAGCGGGTAGGTGCCTTCATGCTCGATGGGATTCTGGGTGGCGAACACAATGAACGGTTCGGCCAGCTTCATACTTTTACCCGAGACGGTCACCTGCTTTTCCTGCATGGCCTCCAGCAGCGCCGCCTGGGTTTTCGGCGGGGTGCGGTTGATTTCGTCGGCCAGGATCAGGTTGGCGAAAATCGGACCGGGCGCAAACTCGAAACGGCGTCGTCCACCACCCTCCTCCTGCAGGATCTCACCTCCCGTGATATCCATCGGCATGAGATCCGGCGTAAACTGGATGCGACGGCTCACCAGGCCGAGCGTTCGGCCGAGCGTGGTCACCAGGAGGGTCTTAGCCAGACCGGGAACCCCGATAATCAGGCAATGTCCCTTGCACAGGAGCGAGGTCAGCAACAATTCGACGACGGCGTCCTGCCCGACAATCACCGTGCCGATCGCCTTCTTCAGCGTCTCCATTTGAGAGCGCACCTTATCCCACCGTTCACCTGCAGACTGTGTCATAAGCCAATCCTTCCACCTGGTCGTGTATTTTCGCCTCACCCTTTAATCGACAGTAACGCTGACATCCTCCCCTGCGCCGGGAGTCTTCCCGTCGGCCTCCTTCGTCGGCAGGATCGCCATGAACGATACAGAAGCGCCCGGGGCCAGAGACTCGTCGGGCTTGCAAAATGCGTCCGCCGCCGTCTCAAATTGCTGCTGCCGGGATTCAAGGGTGCTTTCAAAGGACACCAGCTTGTCTTCCGGATTGTCGTCGCTCCCGGAGTTGGCGGCCACCACTGTCCCGGTCGCCGCCGGGGCGGGCAAGTCCACCAGCCACATGCCATGGCCGTAGTTCTGGCCGTTCTGGATGGCTCCCTGCACAATGCCCTTTCGCCCCACACCCATGGAGCTCAGCATGGAGGTATAGCCAGACCCATGCATGCGCTGCATCGTCGCATCCGCCGCGATCACATCAAGGCGCAAACCCCGGCCGAGCCCCCCTGAGGAGAGGGTGAGAACGAACGCGGTCCCGGTGGCCAGCTGCCGCTTGCAGACGTCCCGCATCTCGGCCAGGGCGTTCGTCGTGACCGGGGAGCCGATGAGTTTCTTCAGCCGGGCGGCCTCCGCCTCCGGCAGCACGGGCGGAGTGATGACTGAGGCAATAATCTGGGACAACGGGGAGAGGGCCTTCATGACCTCCTCCTTCTCGCCGGCAAGTTCGTGCAGATACAGTACCTCGGCGTCCGTCAGCGTATCGAGAAGCGCGCCCAGCGTGGCGGGAGTCGCCTTACGGATATCGGCCTCGACAACTTTGCGGCGCTCAGCAGACACGTCGTCGGTCGACGGCATTTTCGGCAACTGATCTTCCGGCTTGCCCGCCAGACGTGCCGCCGCGCGCGCACGGGAAATTTTCATCGCCACCTCGGGCCTGGGATTCCCGACCCCACCATGGCGCTCATATTGCTCCATGGCTGAGATGTCGCCATAGAGGGATTCGATGCTGGTGGCCACCAGGTCGGCCACGGTCATTTCATACGCACCGCCAGCCCTCCGCCCCCCCGGCACCGCCCGGGTATCGGACAAAAGGAGCTTCCAGTCGGCAATATGGGTGCCGATGCTCAACTGGTTCTTGCCGGCAAACTGCTTCATGGCCAGCGGCATCCCGTCCGGATCCACCGCCTCGTCCTGCTCGCCCTCCTCCATGCTCTCCTGCATACCCGAATACCGGAGCATCGGCATCATCCCGAGAATCCGTACGCGCGACGCCACATTGGTGGCCTTGACTGCCGCCGCCAGCAGCAGGGGGAGCGTCTTGGCGGGGGGTTGATTTTCGAAAGTGGCATAGGCCACCATGCTTCCCCCGTTTTCATCGTCGACATTTGCCAGGGCAGCGACCGCCTCCGCCAAGTCCGGCTTCTTCACCAGTGCCCGCAGGGTTTTGATTTCGTTTTCAGCCTGCTTCTCCAGCCTCTTCACGTATTCGGCATTGTCCGCCATCGAGGATGGTAATTCGACCTTCTTCCGCATGGCGGCATATTTCTCCACGAACTCCGCGGCCTGTTCGCCCCGTTTCTGGACATACTGCTGGGCCAGCCCGTTGCCCATCCTCATGCCCTCCGATTCGTCGTCCGGAGGGGTAAGCAAGAAGGCTTCTATCACCGGCGCATTGGTCTCAACATCACCCTCGAGCAGGATGCTGATGGCGGCCTGCTTCTGGTTCTGATCCCCGTTCTTGAGGAAGTACTGGGCAAGGGCGGCGGGGGGCAGGTTCTTGACCGCCTCATAGACCTTCCCGACAGACTCGATCATCTCTTCCGGGGTGGATTCGCCCTCACTTT
>JBIKMI010000145.1:0-7254 GCA_044359285.1 Kiritimatiellia bacterium | reverse complement strand
ATGTGTTGTGAATGTTCATAGTCAATGGGCGAGAATACAGGATTCAGGATTCAGAATCCAGAAAAGATGAAGCGTCGCGGCGCATATGACTTCCATAGGGCTTTTTCGACGGCAATCAACTGAGCCCGTAACGGCGAAATATTTTACCACCCGCCTGGAGTACCAGGCTCGAGTTCACAGAGTCACAGAGAATACCCAAAAAAGCGTAAATGTTGCGGAATTTTCCGATCGGGAGTACCCAATCAAAAAATTCCGCAACGGTTTTCTGGAGCCATAGAACGAGAAAGAGGAGAGAATATTAATGAATCAAAAGAATGGTATTGCAGCCATCAGGAAAACTGCAGCTCCTCCCCCTCGCTGTATTCCTCCAGGAAACCGTGGCGTTTATTTTCTCCGCATGTACTCGTGCGGAAAAATTAACGCCACATTTCTTTCGTTTAGCCGAGTCTTCTCCGTGCCTCGGTGAACTCGAGCCTGGTACTCCAGGCGGGTGGTAAAAACAGTTGCGCCCCTATGAGCTGCGACGCCTTTATGAGGGCTTTTCTACCGTCGCCACGGCCATGACGGCAACGCCCTCGCCACGCCCGATGGCGCCCAGCCCTTCCATGGTGGTGGCCTTGATGGAAACCTCCTCGATCGTCACACCCAACACCGGCGCGAGCCGTTCCCGCATGCGGAGGGCAAAGGGCATCACTTTCGGGCGCTCGGCGGTGATCACGGCATCCACGTTCACAATCCGGAACCCCTTCGCGGCCACGCGTGCGACCACCTGCCGCAGCAACTCCACGCTGTCGGCATTCTTCCACTTCGGATCCGTATTGGGGAAGTGCTGGCCAATATCCCCATCCGCGATCGATCCCAACAGGGCATCCGCCAGGGCATGACAAAGCACATCCGCATCCGAATGCCCCTCCAACCCATCAGGCGAGGGAATCTCGACTCCGCCCAGGATGAGTCTTCGCCCGGGTGCGAACCGATGGATATCAAAGCCTATGCCAGTTCGGATCATAATAAGAGGAATCCAGAATTCAGAATTCAGAATTCAGAATAATGCGGTGAAAAGAGGTTCCTTTATTCAAAATGTTCCCATTTCTCATTCTGGATTCTGGCTCCTGGATTCTGGATTCTGTCCCTCCGCCTTCTTCTCTTTTTCCTTCGGCAAATCCAACTTCAAATGAAGCTCCCGCAATTGCTTCTCCATCACCGTATTGGGCGCATTCATCATCAGGTCCTGGGCTTTCTGGTTCATGGGGAAGGCGATGACCTCACGGATATTGCTCTCACCCGCCAGCAACATGACCATGCGGTCCACCCCGGGGGCGATCCCGCCGTGGGGCGGCGCACCCAGCTTGAAGGCGTTAATCATGCCGCCAAACCGCTTATCGACCTCTTCCGGCGGATACCCGGCGATGGTAAAGGCCTTATACATGACGTCCGGACTGTGATTCCGGATGGCCCCGCTGGAGAGCTCCACGCCGTTACAGACGATGTCATACTGGAAGGCAAGGATATCCAGAGGATCCTTCTCCACCAGGGCCTTCATGCCCCCCTGCGGCATCGAGAACGGATTATGGGAGAAGGTGATGCTGCGGGTTTCCTCGTCAAACTCGAACATCGGGAAATCCACAATCCAGCAGAAGCGGTTGACGCCCTTCGGGATGAGATCCAGATCCCGCCCCAGCTTGGTGCGCAGGTCGCCACAAATCTTGTTTGCCACCTTGGCCTGATCGCTGACGAAGAACATCACATCGCCATCCACCATGCCGGCCCGCGCCGCCAACGCCTTCAACTCCTCTTCAGCGAGGAATTTCAAGATCGGCCCCTTGACCACGCCGCCCTCCCAGACCAGATAGGCCAGGCCTTTGGAGCCCAGCGATTGCGCATGCTCAACCATCTTATCGAAGAAACTGCGGGGTTTGTCGGCAATCCCCTTCACGGGAATAGCGCGAACCACACCGCCCTTTTCGACCACCGTGCGGAACGCATTGAATTTTGATGCCCGGAAAATGTCCGACACATCCTGCATCTCGATCGGAATGCGCAAATCCGGCTTATCAGTCCCATACTTCACCATGGAGGTGGCATAGGGGATGCGCACAAACGGCGGTTTGTCATTCTCCACCTTGGAAAACTCGGTGAAGACGCCATGAATCACATCCTCGACTACGGCGAAGACATCGTCCTGGGTGACAAACGACATTTCCATGTCGAGCTGATAAAACTCGCCCGGCGACCGGTCGGCCCGGGCATCCTCATCCCGGAAGCAGGGCGCGATCTGGAAATAGCGATCGAAGCCGGCCACCATGAGCAGCTGCTTGAACTGCTGGGGAGCCTGTGGAAGCGCATAGAACTTGCCCGGGTGCACGCGACTGGGGACCAGGTAATCACGTGCCCCTTCCGGCGAACTGCTGGTCAGGATGGGGGTCTGGAACTCCGTGAAGCCATGCCCGATCATGCGCCGGCGCAAGCTGGCAATGATCTGGGAGCGCAACAGGATATTCTTATGGAGACGATCGCGACGGAGATCCAGGAACCGGTACTTCAGCCGGGTTTCCTCCGGACCGTCCTCCTCAAGGGTAATCTGGAAGGGAAGCGGATCGGCGAGACTCTCCACCGAGAGTGACTCGGCCAGCACCTCGATTTTACCGGTCGGCAGGGACTCATTGACCGTATCCTGGCTCCTGGCCACCACAGTCCCCGTGATGGTGATCACGCTTTCAGGCCGCACCTTCTGGCACTCCTCGAAAAAGGAGCGATCAGGGGTGATCACCACCTGCGTCTGACCATAATGGTCCCGCAGATCAATGAAGAGCAGTTGCCCATGGTCCCGCTTCCGGAAGACCCAGCCAGAAATCCGGACCGTTTGAGCCACATGGTCGAGCTTCAGCTGACCACAGTTATGTGTACGATATGGATGCATTCAAATAACCTTTCTAAAAAATGAATCCAGAATCCAGAATCCAGAATCCAGAATCGCGGAGGAATATCACTCCAACGGTCCAAAGAATCCCAAATTCAGAATCCAGAATCCAGAATCGTGGAGGAATATCGCTCCAGTAATTTACTCACCTCTCCCAAATCATTGATTAATAGCGAGGTATCCTTATAGCCTAAATCTTTTGTTAAGAAAAGATAGTAACGACATTCCTCCAATGAACCTTGCGCGATGTTCAAAAAGCGAACTTTGTCAGGACGACCCTTCTTTTTGAATCCTTCCGCAATGTTTGCAGCAATAGATACTGCTGCCCTGCGAAATTGACTCGTCAATCCGAACCGTTCATCGCGTGGAAACGATTTAGTAATCGTGTACACCTGAAGAACAAACAGATGCGCTTTCTGCCAGACAACAAGATCAGTGAAATCTTTAGCTGGGGCCCGACTTATTCTGGATTCTGAATTCTGGATTCTGGATTCCTCAGACATTGAATTAGTCCACAATGACAACAGAGGTTCCCACGGGGACCATCTCGAAGAGTTCTTCCACATCCTCGTTTTTGAGACGGATGCAGCCGGCGCTTTCGGATTTCCCGATCGACGCGTTATCCCAGGTGCCATGAATGCCATAGCCCTTGATTTCCGGGGTGGAGCCGGTCGCCTTGATGGCCAGCCAGCGGGTCCCCAGGATATTCTCCTTGTCACCGAAGGGGATCACCTTGCCATCATCCCGGTGCCACGGGGGTTCCGGAATGCGATCCACGACCGCAAAGGTGCCCACAGGGGTTTTCTCATACCGGCCGGTCGCGACCTGATAGCGCTTGAAGAACCGCCCATTCGCAGTCAGCAGCAGGTCATGCCTCGATTTGCTCACCACCATTTCCAACTTACCGGCAAAGACTTTCAGGCGCTGGCCGGGCTGGATAATATCAGGGCGCTTGAGTTCGTTCCCCTTGACGATCATCTCGACGGTGGTGCCGGACTTGCGGGCAATGAGCTTGACCGCATCGTTGGCCTGCACGACCACCTCCTGCTTTTCCGCCATCGGCCAGGGCAGGCGGATCATCTCGACGTTCAACTGCCCCAACTTCGTTTCAATCGCGGCTTTCAGGGAGGCCTCCGGACCGGCTGCCAAGGCTTCATAATATTTCTCACGGGCGAGGTCTTTCTTGCCGGCAGCGAGGAGCGTATCGGCGGCTGCCACCTGCCCACTCACCACCCTGGCCTCCATAGCCTTGGCGACGGAGGCTGACTCTACCGCCGACACCCCTTCGACAAGCTCAGGGCAGGCGGCGGTTACTACAGGGAGCGATGCGCTCTCTTCTGTAGCAGCCGTCGCCCGCCCTGAACCTGCCTGCGGTGAGCCTGCCGAACCCGTCGAAGGGGTGCCGGCGGCATCTTGCAACTGGCTGTTGCCCTGCTGGAAATAACTCCAGCCTGCCAGCCCGGCCACGATCACTCCAACCAGACCCAGTCCAAAAACCAAAGGCCACCGACGTGGCTTATCCATACGTTCTAATCCGTTCATATGTTAAGTCCTCACAGGTTTAAAATCTAAAACAAAAAAGGTCAGGACGAATATGATTCGACCTGACCCCTCAAAGCGACTCACTCCCCATTACGGCGCGTTGGTCGAGATGGTGCTCGAGAAGGAGACATTTGCCGAGGAGGGAGACACGCCGTTGATATTACCCGTCTGGCCGCCATCCTCAATCCAGGTTCCCTGGATCACGCGGGAAGTCAGGGCGAAGGAGGTTTTAATGGTCGTGGTTGAGCCGCTCGCCTCGCTCACCGACGTCACCCCGGCCACTGTGCCCTGGAAATTCCCGGCCATGTTGACATGCATCCCCGACTTGCTCCGTCCTGCGGCGGAAAATGGCGCGATCACCTGATCGCCAGCCACCAACCCGGACCCGGATGAACTGGAAGACAAGTTACCCGTCGTCCGGACATCACCGAGGCTACCTTCATAGACACTGCCGTTATTATCAATGATCTTCACCTTGTTCCCGCTCTGCTGAACGTTGAAGGCGTAGATGGCAAAGCTCGACGCCCCGCCTGTACCCCCGGAGGTATCAGTACTACTGTCGCTCGTGGCCACTCCTGCTGCACTATAGCTAATCGTGATCGACTGGTTGGGAAGCAATCCAGAAGGGGCCAACTGGAGCGTCCAGACGCCTGTATCGTACTCGAAGTGACCTCCAATCACCGGAGAATTTGACACTCCTCCTCCTCCAATCACATACGACCCCGCCATCCCGCCACTTCCATTATCATAAGCTGATCCGGAAACGCCGCCAAACACGATCACGACGGACCCAGGCTTAACCAGTCCATGGCCTGTTCGTCCGGAAAAAGAGACCTTGTTTGCACCGGTATTCCCGCCATCCTCACTATACGTGTTATACGTCACTCCACCCGAAGTGGTGCTGGATGAAACGCCTTCAGTCGCCGTATACTCACTTACCAGATAACTTCCATTGGCCTGGTAATTACCACTAAAGTTAGCTATGCTTCCGCTGCTATTCCAGGAATTATCATCTCCGCCACCGCCCCACTCGCAGCCAACCAACCCAATGCCCATTAACGCTACCATCGCATTTCGAATCAGGTGCTTCATATCTATTCTGCCTCTTTTTAGTTGAATTTAAGAAACTTACAAAATTGATCAAAACAGGTCAATGGTTATCGGTTATCGTTATTGGTTATTCCATCACGGGGAATCAACCAGTAACTGATAACCTATAACCAATAACCCATCCTTACAACTTCACCACAACCCGATAGAACCGCGTGGTTACCCTCGGGGAGTGATCCACATAAGTTTGGAGACCCTCGCCATAACGTTGGCCGTTTCCGGCCGTCTGCCAGGTTTTGAGATCCTCACTGTATTGAACCTCATAGCTCATCCCCACCTGCCCCTGCCACGTCAAGGAGAACTGGCCGCCATCAGGCGTCACCGTCGCGATCTGCGACACGCTGGGAATGCCGGGAATGGTTACCCCGGCCGCCTTGGCAGAAGCAATTTGTGCGGCTCCATCCGCCGGGTCAAGAGGATCAAGACCATGGCTCATTTCATAACCATCCGACAATCCATCACCGTCGGTATCCCACCGCGCCGGATTCAGATCCGTCCCTTCACTGGTGGCACTGCGCGGATAGGGGTGATAGTGTTTGACGTCTCCCTGGCCGCTCGCCATCCAGGCGGCCACCGTGAGGCTGCTATTAGCTGCTTTCGCCTTCACATAGTCGGAGTAAGTGAGTTCAAACACATCCTCCAACCCGTCCCGGTCATAATCCAGACTGGTCGGATCAAGATCCAGCGGCTCAATCTCATAGTTGCGCAACAAGGAAAGCGTGTTCGACCCGGCATCATAGGCGCCCTTCGCCAAGGTACCGTAATACATCCACTCCCATCCATCCGGCAACTGGTCGTCGTCGGTGTCACGATCCCTGATCACAATCCGCACGCCATTGACCGTTACCCCGGCCTGCCCCGCGAGCACCACCGCCAACGGACGGTAGTCGGTAGTGGTGGTGTTTTCGGTGGCGAATCCCATCGGCTCAAAGGAGTCCAGGACACGGTTGCCGTTCATATCTATAAACGCCCGGACATAATAGGTCTTGTTATCCAGACCCATCATCGTGTAATCGCCCTTCTTGGATGACGGCATATTGGTCTTGCACGTGTAGGAGACCTGGACCTGCCCTTCCGCCACGCCGCTGAAGCCCGGCGATTCGTAGGCTTGCACGATGACCGTCAGGTTGCTCGTTTGTCCGGTTCCAAACCCACGCCCCACCTTGCCGAAGTAGTACAGGTCGCCGCCGATCATCGACCTGCCGCCCGCCGCGGGGGCTTTCAGATCAAAATTGAAGGCGCTCCAGGGCGACCACGATGAGACCACCGCCGGCGTGGCCACCTGAACGCGCGCCCAATAACGCCCGTTGGTCCATACTGAGGACGCATAGTTGCCCCCTGCGGGAACATAATTGTCACCGGCACAGATCGGCAACGACACCTTGCTCACGCCCCCATCCATATAGGGCACAATATTGGTTACGGAAATGATCGGCGTATTGGTTGAGATCGCTATCTGCAACCGGTAGGAGGTGGCATTCGTATCGCGCCAGAACTCCATTTCGTTCCTCGCGTACTGGAACACGGTATCGTGCGGGGTCGAAACCGCCGGCGTAACCAGCGCGCCGCCCTTGACCTCCGGCGCCAGGACCACAGCCAGGAGAGTGTCCGTGTTATCCTTATACACCTCGAACGAGGGGAAACTAGGCGGGAACCCATACTGCTTGTTGAACAGGTAGTCC
>JBIKMI010000006.1:0-24963 GCA_044359285.1 Kiritimatiellia bacterium | reverse complement strand
TAATACACAAGCGTTCGCGCGATGGCTGGCCGATACATAAATGTATCGATAATTACTTAAGATGCATAAATGTAGTTAATGGGTTTATTTTGCTCATATCCGCTAATCATCCAGACGGACGACACGGAGGTCGTCCCTCCAATATTGACACAGGCGTTAATACAGGCCATAATGACCCCCTGTTTTGCAAGCGTTACATCGATTTGTGGAAGGACTCTCGTTTGATATGCATCCGAAAATTAATCATTTGATCCAGTTGCAGGAACTTACTTTGATCCGGGCTGAGCAGAAGGCTCACCGGGGCGGACACCGGTTGGATGAACTCACGGCGGCGATTGATGACCTGACCTCGCAACTGTCGCCTGAAATCCAGGCGCTGGTCCAGCGCATGCAGAAGCGCGACTCGATCATCATTGCGCCCATGACCAATGGCGCCTGCAATGCGTGTGGCATGCGGTTGCCTACCAGTCATGTGCAGCAAGTCAAGGTGTCGGACCAGTTGCAGGTGTGCACCATCTGTACGCGACTTCTCTATTTCCAGGATGGGTTGCCGAGGAACGTCGGCAAAGCCGCCAAACATACCGAACCGCGCAAAGTGGGGATTGCCCGGTTCTCTTCACCGGCCCTGATGATCCCCCGTTTGACAGCCACAACGCGTGATGAGGCCATTCGTGAATTAGCGAAAAAAATGCAGGAAGTCGGGGTTGTGGATGCGGCGGACAAGCTGGTTGAGGCCGCGCTGAAACGGGAAACCATTGTCAGCACCGCCCTGGAACACTCCCTGGCGTTCCCCCATGTCCGTGGTGTCGAGGGCGGTGGCCTGACTCTGGGGCTCGGGATCAGTCCCAAGGGCATTAAGTTTGATGGCCATGACAAGAGTTTGACCAAGATCATCTTTTTCATGGTCATTCCTACCGCGGCGAGTGCCTTCTACCTGAAGTTGCTGGCGGGCCTGGCGGAAACGTTTTCGGATGCCGATGCGCGCAAGGCCTTGAGCGCCGAGGAAACTCCTGAAAAAATGTGGAAGGCCCTGATCAAGCTGACCAAGAAGACGGTGCAGTAAGCCGGAATTCAGTATTCAGTATCCAGTATTCAGGATTCAGAATCAAATGGTCATTCTGAATACTGAATTCTGAATACTTGAGTGACTCCCTATGGCCAACATCAAAATTGTATTAGTGGGGCCCTTGTATGGCGGGAATGTGGGTTCAGTCTGCCGGGCCATGGCGAATACGGGGTTATCGGAGCTGATCTTGGTCGCCCCGGCCGAAACACTTGACTACGCTGAAGCCAGGATGATGGCGGTGGCTGCCGCTGACATCCTGGAAAAGCGGACTGTGGTGGCGACCTTGGAAGAGGCGGTAGGGGACTGTGGGCTGGTGATGGGCACTACCGTTAGGCCCGGCCTGTACCGGCAGCATGTGCGGACTCCAAGGGAATGGGCTCCCGATATCCTGGCCTCGGCGTCCGTCAACAAAGTAGCTCTGGTTTTCGGCCGTGAGAACTGCGGCCTGACCAACGAAGAGCTGGCCATCTGCACCAACCTTATCCAAATCCCGACCTCGCCGGACTATCCCTCGCTGAATCTCTCGCAAGCCGTTTTGATCTGCTGTTATGAACTGTATGTGGCCGCCGGCACGTTTGAACCGCCTGTTGAAAAATCGCCCGAATGTTCCACCACGACCCGGGAACACATGTTCCGGATGTGGCGGGAGATGTTGATGGAGATCGGGTTCATGAATGATCAGAAGGCGGATCACATGATGCTGGGGGTGCGACGGATTTTTTCGCGGTCCCCGCTGACCACCGATGATGTGAATATCCTCATGGGCATTGCCCGGCAGACGCTCTGGAAGGCGCGACAAGGCGATGGGCCGGCCCTGGTTGTCTCGCCAGGCGACCATGAGTGAGCCCGCTTTTCAGGCTCCGCCCTTGACGACCGGTTCAGTCTGGAAAGGCTTGATGGGGCTGGCCTGGCCGATGTTTGTCAGCACCACCCTGCAGAATCTCCAGAGTGTCATCGGCTTGTTCTGGGTAGGCCGATTGGGTTCTGATTCCGTCGCGGCCCTGGCGATGACCGGCACGCTGCTGATGATGCTGTTCCCCGTGGTGATGGGCCTGGCGACCGGGACGATCGCCATCGTTTCGCGGAGTGTGGGGGCCGGGAATTACCAGGAGGCGGCGGAGGTGGGCGGGCAATCCCTGCTGGCGGCACTGGTTTGCGGGATCATTGCCGGCGGGATCGGCTGGTACTGGGCGGGGGATCTGTGCCGCTGGCAGGGGGCGACCGGTGAAGTCGCGCGGCTGGGAACCCAGTATCTGGTCATTTCATTTCTCGGTTGCTTCACCGTGTTTATTCTCTTTATTGGCAACAGCATACTCCAGGCGTCCGGGAACACGGTTATCCCCATGTATGCCATGATTTTGGCGACCGTGCTGAATCTGGTGCTGGATCCCATTTTCATTTTCGGGCTGTTAGGAATGCCGCGGATGGGAGTTGAGGGGGCGGCCCTGGCCATGGTGCTGGCTCAAAGCGTGGCCATGGTGATCGTGCTGCATGCCCTGGCCCGGGGCAAAAGCGGGGTGAAAGTGGGGCTGGCCATGTGGCGGTTACGCGTCGAACCCATCTGGCGCATCCTGAAGGTCGGCATCCCCAGTTCGGGCCAGATGCTCTCCCGCAGCCTGATGAGCGTGGCCCTGATGTGGATTGTGGCCCGGTACGGGACGGTCGCCGTTGCGGCCTATGGCATCGGGGTCAGGTTCCATATGATGGCGCTGATGCCGGCGTTTGTGCTGGGGAATGCGGCGGGGGCGATCGTGGGGCAGAATCTGGGGGCCGGGCGGCCGGACCGGGCCCAGCGGGTCGCCTGGTTGGCGACCGGACTTGATGCGGCGATCATGTTCGTTCTGGCCATTGGACTGACCGTCTTTGCGGCGCCGTTGATCCGGGTTTTTGATGCGGCTCCCGAGGTGGTACAGGTGGGGGCCAGTTATCTCAGGATCGCCTCCTTTTTTCATGTGTTTGCCGCGCTTTCCATTGTGCTGGGGCGGGCGTTGCAGGGGGCGGGCGACACGGTGGCCCCCATGGTGGCCACGATTGTGGGCCTCTGGGGGGTGCAAATTCCCCTGGCCCTTTTCCTGGCACGCCACATGGCCTCGCCCACCGATGGCATCTGGTGGTCGGTTGGCCTCGCCATCATGGTCAATGGCCTCATGGTGGCTTTCTGGTTCATGACCGGCCGCTGGAAGCATAAACGGGTGTAAGGGGCTGCTCAGTAATCAGCAATTAATGTTGACGTAAGGCGGTTCCTTCGTAAAGTATGACCCCTTTCAACAGGCCGTTAGGTTTTTATTTAAGGAGAACAGTATGATCGTATCGACAAAACAGTTATTCAAGCATGCCTATGGCAAATATGCCATCGGTGCCTACAACATCAACAACCTGGAACAGACGATGGGCTTGTTCAATGGCTGTATCGACAGCAAGGCGCCCTTCATCATCCAGTTGTCCAAGGGTGCCCGCGACTACACCAACAAGGCGATGTTGGAAGCCATGATCCGTGCCGCCGACGAAATTTTCCCGTCCGCGATTTTTGCCGTGCATCTGGATCACGGTGACGAAGCGACCTGCATGGACTGCATCAAGAGCGGGTTCTACAGCTCGGTCATGATTGACGCCAGCGCGGAGCCGTTCGAGAAGAACATCGAGATCACCAAGCGCGTGGCCGATGCGGCGCATGCCAAGGGCATTTCCGTCGAAGCCGAACTGGGCAAATTGGGTGGCGTGGAAGAGCACGTCTCGGTGGCCGAGGCCGATGCCAAGTTGACGAATCCCGCGCAGGCGGAAGAGTTTGTCAAGAAGAGCGGGTGCGACAGTCTGGCCTGTGCCATCGGTACCAGTCACGGCGCCTTCAAGTTCAGCGGGTCGCAGGGCCTGCACTTCGATGTGCTGTCCGAGATCCAGAAGCGCCTGCCGAATTTCCCGCTCGTCATGCACGGCTCCAGCTCGGTGCCCCAGGACGAAGTCGCCCGCATCAACGCCGCTGGTGGCCAGATCAGTGGCGCCAAGGGTGTCAACGCGGATGAGTTCAAGCGCGCCGCCCAGCTCGGTGTCACCAAGATCAACATTGATACGGATGGCCGCCTGGTCTGGTGCCGCGTCCACCGCGAATCGTTCCAGAATGATCCCAAGAACTTCGACCTTCGTCCTCCGGGCAAGGTCTTTATGAAGGAATACGCGAAGTTCATCGCCGCCAAGAACGAGAAGCTGGGCAGTGCCGGACAGCTTGAGGAAGTTCGTAAGCTGGTGAAGTAAGCGAGTCTCGCTGATTCAAAAGGCGTCCGGGTTATTCCGGACGCCTTTTTTTTGTTACCCGGTCTGTTTTCTGCGCTTGAGCGCAACCCCCGGACAGGGTACCTTCCTGCCCCATGTCCCTGTCTGTCAATTTAGTCAACTGCCCCGATTATACGTCTGTACCGGAAGCCTTGTCCCGCCTCATGGCCGGGTTAGGCGGCATGGGCCGGTTCGTGAAGCCGGGTCAGTCGGTATTGATCAAGCCCAACCTTCTTTCTGATCATATCCCCGAGGACGCGGTCACCACCCACCCCGAGGTGGTACGGGCCCTGATCCGTCAGGTTAAAGCCGTGGGCGCCTCGCCCTGGGTGGCGGACAGCCCGGCGATGATTGCCGATCTGAGGCGGGTCTGGGAGATGACCGGCATTGAGGCGGTATGTCGTGAGGAACAGGTGCCGCTGGTGAATCTTGAAAAGGCGGGCTCCCGGAGTTTCGAGGAAAATGGGATTCACTTCACGATTGCCACGCCGGTGCTGGAAGCGGATGCCATTATTACGGTGCCCAAGGTGAAAACGCATGTTCTGACGGGGTTGACCGGGGCCATGAAGAACCTCTATGGGACCGTTCCGGGCCTTCAGAAGACGGCATTCCACAAGCGATATCCTTATCCCCAGGACTTTGCCCGCCTGCTGGTGGCCATTTACCGGCAGGTGAAGCCCGTGTTGGCGGTGGCGGACGGGGTGGTGGGGATGGAGGGGAACGGGCCGTCGGCCGGACTTCCGGTCACCTTGGGCTTTCTGGGCGCCTCGGCGGATGCCGTGGCACTGGATGTGGTACTTTGCCGGACGTTGGGTCTTGAGCCCCGCAATGTGGTTCATCTCGAGGCAGCACGACAGGCGGGACTGGGAGTTCAGGACTGGCAGCAAATTGCGGTGGGCGGGGATCCGGCGATAGCGGCACTGGCCCCAAGGGGCTATCGACTTCCTTCAACCGTTCCGATTCAATATGTGCCCCAGTGGATGATTCGGTTGGTGGAACCGTATATCTGGCATCGGCCCCGGTTTTTGCCAAACTGTGTGTTCTGTGGGAAATGTGTGAAGGCCTGTCCGGCCGAGGCACTTGCCATTACGCCCGGTCATCAGCCGGTATTGACTCCTGCCAAATGCATTGCCTGTTGTTGTTGTCACGAGATGTGCCCGGTCCATGCGATTGAGATGCAGCCGAGTCCGTTTTTCCGGTTTGCCAGGAAATTTACCGCAGGACGCAAGCAGTAAATGAAATATCGCATCAAACATCTGATTGAATACGGGTTTATCCGGGCCATCGCCTGGCTGGTGAATGTACTGCCCTACCGGTTGGCCCTGGCCGTGGGTTGGAAATGGGCCTGGCTGGGATTTCATGTGGTGCGGTTCCGCCGGGCAGAAGCGGACCGGCGGATCCGGGAGGTGTTTGGCGACCGGTTTACCCCGCGGGAGCGGCGGCGGATTGCCTGGTTGTCCCTGCGGAATATCCTGTTTACCGCCGTGGATATCATGCGGACCCCGTTTATTAGCCAGGTGCAGCTGAATAAAATTTCGGATTATGAACAGCTGCTTAACAAGATGTTGGAGCATTATAAAACCGGACAGGGGGGCGTGTTTGCCTTGCCGCATATGGGGGCGTGGGAACTGCCCGGGCGTGCCATCACGCTGCGCGGGGTTCCCATGTTCTCGGTAGCCGGCAAACAGCGGAATCCTTTGTTCGATGACTACCTAAACAGCACCCGGGAAAAATCCGGGATGCCGATCCTCATGCGGGGTGCCTCCACCTTGAAGGATATCATCCGGCGGCTGAAGGCGGGCCAGATGCTGGCGATTCTGCCGGATGTGCGGATGCGGACCGAAGCGGTTAAAGTCAGGTTTCTCGGGAAAGAAGCCAATATCGGGGGCGGGATGGCAATGTTCGCCCGCCATGCCAATGTGCCCGTCTTCCCCGTCATCGTCACGCGCGTAGGCTGGACGAGGCATGTGGCGCAGATCTATCCGCCCGTCTGGTCTGATCCCGCCTTGGACAAGGAAACCGATATTCAACAGATGAGCCAGAAGGTGATGGATATCGTGTCTGACGCCATTATGGCTCAGCCGGAGCAGTGGTTCTGGTACAATAAGCGATGGGTGCTCGAGCCGGTGGAAAAGGATGAGAATCCTATGGATAAAGAGCTGCGATGACGGAAGGAACCCTTCCGACGATTGGGGTGGTGTCGTTGGCCGTCATGGTGATTAACATCCCGTTCGGCTACTGGCGCGACTGCAACCGGCGTTTTTCCTGGGCCTGGATTCTGGCCATCCATCTGCCCGTTCCCATTGTGATCGCGCTCAGGCTGGTAGCCCATCTGGGTTGGCAATGGCACACCTTTCCCATCCTGATCGGTTCCTTTTTCATCGGCCAGTTTCTTGGTGGACGCTTGCACCGGTGGCGGTGTGCAAGGTAACCCTCGAGCCGTCGGACGACACCTTGAGCGGTTTATCGCTTCAGCAGGCGCTGCTTTTTATCGTCCGGCATGGCGATCTGGCTAATCCATTTCTCGGCGGCAGTCCGGTCGGTTTGAAGCCAGTTCCGGGCAATACTTTCAATTGAATTGATTCTCTGATTCGCGTCAGCAATGGTATCAACCCAGGTGGCCGCCACCTCCGGGTATTCGTGCGAGCTTCTGCTGATGAAGGACTGCACCAGCTGATCGCGGGATTTGTCAGCGGGCAATGAGGCGAGCCATTGACTGGCCGCAGAGGAATCATTATAAGCCCAGCTGGAGGTGATTTGCTGGAGCGCGCTATCGCGGGTATCCCCTGTTGGAAAGCCGGCGACCCAGGCGGCGGCGGCCTGGGGGTCCGTAGAGGCCCACTGGGAGACCACCTTCTGGGCGGCGCGATTCTGTGCAGGACCGGCTGGCTGGGAGGCGACAAAGTCGGCCGCCTCCTCCGGCGCATTCTGGGCCATGCCGGAAGCAACCCCCTCAACAAAGGCTTGCCGTGCCTCGCCTTCGGGAAGTTGGGCGACGTAAGCCATGGCCGTTTTGGGGTCGGCGGCGGCCATGCT
This sequence comes from Kiritimatiellia bacterium, assembly GCA_044359285.1. Lineage (GTDB taxonomy): Bacteria > Verrucomicrobiota > Kiritimatiellia > CAIKKV01 > CAITUY01 > JAABPW01. The sequence goes on along the minus strand of JBIKMI010000006.1, from coordinate 17,594 downwards.
GTTGGCAATCGAAGTCAGCATGGCATTTTTCGATTGACTGTCCGGTCGGGTCTGCACGAAAGCCAAGGCGTTTTTAGGGTCATTTTGAGCCCACTGTGGCACCACCCGCGCGAGGGCGTCCTGGGTGGATTTTTCATCCGGGAGTTGCTGCACCCATTCAAGAGCTCCCGTGATATCTGAATTCGCCCAGGTGCCGGCTAAGTTAGTGATGAAGTCGTTGCGGGCGCGGCCCGGCGGAAGGGTTTCCGCAAATTTAGCGGTGGCCTTAGGGTCGGATTGGGCTAGCGACCAACTGAGGCTTTGCAGGGCGTTGCGCTTGGCAGAGCCCTCGGGAAGGGAGGCGTACATTTCCAGCGCGGCGGCGGGATCGAAGTTGGCCAGACTGCTGATCACCGGGGTGATGGCCTTGATTTGCAGGGGGCCGGAGGGAAGTGAGGCGGCAAACGCCATGGCCATTTTGGGGTCCTGCCAGGAGAGTTGCTGGACCACCGTCTGGATCATCGTGTTGCGTTGACTGCCGGCGGGGATCGTCTGGATAAAACTGAAGGCGGCGGAAGAGTCATTTTGGGCCCACTGACTGAGGATCTGGCCCAGCGCCCGGTTTTTCTTTTCGCCCGGGTTGAGGCCCTGGGCAAAATCCAGAGCGGCCTTGGGATCTGTTTGGGCCCACTGATTACAAAGCTGGCTCAGGGCGGCTTCCTTCGCGGGGCCTTCTGACATGGCACGCGTCCAGGCGACGGCGCCATTCAGATCACTCTCACCCCATTGCGAGATAATGGAGGAGATCATTCCGTTGCGTTGCTGATTGGGTGGAAGGGTTTGTGCCCAGGTGAGTGCGGCCTGGGGATCTTTCCCGCCCCAGGTGGAGGCAATGGACTGCAAGGCCTGGCCCCGTTGCTGGCCGGATAATCCTTCCGCTTGCAGGATGGCGGTGGCCGGGTCCATTTTGGCCCAGCTGGCGAAGATCTGGTAGAGCGCTCCCCTGTCTCTCTGGCTTTTGATGGACTCCTTATAGAGGTCGTAGGCGGCCTGGGGATTCTTTTCAGCCAGCCCATTGATGACGGAATTCATGGCCTGTTCGCGGAGCTGGCCGGGTGGCAGGGTCCGGACCCAGACTTCCGCGGCGGCCGGATCCTTGTCGCTCCAGGTCGTGAGCACCGCATAGATGGCGTTATCATGGACGGCTTTCCCTTTAAGACCCGCGGCATACGTGATGGCCGCACCGGGGTCGCTCTCCGCCCAGCGCCGGAGTAGTGTGTAGCGGGCGGAGTCACGAACCGAACGCTGGGATGATTTTTCGATCAACACCATCACGCGTGGAAAGTCTTCCGGTCGGACGTCGGCGATCAGCTTTTGCCAATTTTCATAAGCTTGACGGGATGATCCGTTTTGGATTTGCGTCTCGATCCGCAGGGCAATCTCGGCGAAGGGCACCCCTTTTGACGGAGGCTGGGTCGGGTCCGGTTTGGCTTTGCCCGAAGCCGGTTTGGACGGTATTCGCGAAGGGGTGCTCGGCGCCCGTGTGCCCGGGGCAGGCGGTGAAATTTCCGGAAGAACAGGGGCCTCCAGTACTGCCCTTTGGAACGGCTCCAGTTCGGCATGAAGGCGGGTGTTTTCGCGATATTGCAGAACGGTGGCAGTGGCAAAGAGAGCCATCCCGGACAGCGCTATCCATACGATTGCTGATTTAGTCATACCGGCAATGTGACAGATTAATGCTTTTTAATCAACGCCTTGAACGTGGTGTAAGCCGTTGTCCAGCGCGCTTCGTCACGGGGCTTGTATTCCCGGATGGGGAAGGCTTCACGAATGTACGGTTGGGCCTCCCTCATGGACGTGATGAGGCCGAGCCCCATGGCCTGCACCATGCAGTTGCCTATGGCGGTGGCTTCTTCCGGGCCGGCACAGACCGGCAGGCCGATCGCGTTGGCAGCGTATTGGTTCAGCATCTCATTCTTGGAGCCACCCCCCACAATATGCACGACCTTGTTCGGGGTCCCGGAGACCTGAGTGAGGATCTCGTTCACAAACCGGTACTTCAGCGCCAGACTTTCATAGACGACCTGCAGGATGGTTCCCCGATCGGCAGGGACCGGCTGACCGGTGCACCGGCAAAACGCCACAATGGCGGCCTCCATATCCGGCGGGTTGTAGAAGCTGGGATCATCGGGATCCACGAAGGCGGTAAAGGCGGGGGCCTCCCTGGTTAGGCGGTCCATCTCCAGCCAGGTCAGCGCATGTCCATCGGCCTTCTGCCAACCCCGTCTGAGCTCCTGAACCAGCCAGGTTCCCATGCAATTCCTGAGCAGGCGGACGTTGCCGATCCCGCCTTCGTTACTCAATCCGTAAGACATGGCCTCCTTGGTGGTGATGGCGGTGGGAACCAGTTTACCGATCAGCGACCAGGTCCCGGAGCTGATGATCAGGGCCTCCTCGGGATGATCCACCGGGGCTGCCGCAAACGCACTGGCAGTATCGTGCCCGCCGACCGCAATCAGCGGCGGCCGGTTCAAGCCGATGGGGGTCGCCAGTTCGGCGTACAACGTTCCCATCACCGTGCCGGGCGGTACAATGGCGGGCATGATGGCGGCCGGAATCTTGAGTTTGCGCAGGATCTCCGGGCTCCACTGCTGGGTGTGGGCATCCATCAACTGCGTGACGCTGGCGAAGGTGGAATCCACTGCCTTCACGCCACCAAGAAAATAATAGAAGAGGGTGGGGGCGGGCAGATAATACGCCCCGGGCTTGATGGTTTTGCCGCGGTTAAGCATGAACCAGTGGAGCTGGTTGCTGACGTTGAACGGTTGGAAATGAATGCCCGTCAACTGGTAGGTCTTTTTCGCGCCCACCTTCGCCTTGACCTTTTCCACCATGGTATCGAGCCGATGGTCGCGGTAGGCGTAGAGTTTGCCGAGCGGATCGCCTTCCGCGGACATCAACTGGCCATCGGCACCCCAGGTGTCGATCCCGATGCTGTCGAGGGTGTCGGCCATGGTGCGGCGATATTCCCGCAGGCCTTGCACCAGATTCTGATAGAGGAGCACCTCGTTCCAATAGGTGTGCTCCGTAACCTGTCCCCCGGCATCAGGAATGAAAAAGGACACGGCTTCATGCGCGAACCGGTGGATTTCATGAAGGCGGAAGGTTCCGCCTTCAAAAATCCCTGCAAAACATTTGCCGCCCGATGCCCCGAAATCGCCTGCAAAAACCCGTGTTATTTTCATGTAATAAACTTTCTGTGATCAATCTTTGATTTTGTGCATTCTCAGGTTGTTTAGGCTGTAGACTGTTAGGGAATTCACCTAATAGCCTACCGCCTAAATCGCTACAGCCTCGTCTAGATCCCCAACTGGCTCCTGCGCCTCAGGTCCTGATTGCTGCAGTCGCGGCTGACGGTATACCCCTTCAGCGGCTGGATGTGCTCATGCACTGCGTCAATGATATCACATTCAAACGGGAAGAAGGCGTCTTCCACCTCGTCCTGCGGGGTAATCCAGTTACGGGCGCCCACCACTACCGGCGGCGCATCCAGTTCATCAAACGCGAACTGGCTGATCTTGTTCGCCATGGTGTGCAGGAAGCTGCCCCGCTCGCAGGCATCGCTGGCCAGCAGAATGCGCCGGGTCTTCTTCACCGACTCGATGACCTTATCGTAGTTGAAGGGCACCACCGAGCGGGCGTCAATCACCTCGCAGGAGATCCCGAACTTCTCCTCCAGCGTTTTCGCGGCCTCCAGGGCGCGGTAGAGCGTGGCGCCGATCGTCAGGATGGTCAGGTCTTTCCCGGCCTTCTTGATGTCCGGTTCGCCGAACGGGATTTCGTAGTAATCCGCGGGTACGCCCCCCTTGTGGAACTCCTCGGGAATGTCGTAGATGCGCTGACTCTCGAAGAAAATCACCGGGTCAGTTCCCACCAAGGCCGAGTTCATCAGCCCCTTGGCGTCATAAGGTGTGGCCGGGAAGGCGATCTTGAGGCCCGGGATGTGCGCCACCAAGGCCACCCAGTCCTGACTGTGTTGCGCCCCGTATTTGGAGCCTACGGAAACCCGCACGGTGACGGGCATCTTGAGGACGCCACCGGACATGGACTGCCACTTGGACAGCTGGTTGAACAGCTCGTCGCCCGCCCGCCCCATGAAGTCGCAGTACATCAGTTCCACCAGGGCGCGACCGCCTTCCAGGCCATAGCCGACAGCGGTCCCCACAATCGCGGCTTCCGCGATCGGCGAATTGAACAGCCGGTGATAGGGCAATGCCTCGGTGAGTCCGCGATACACGGCAAACGCGCCGCCCCAGTCGCGGTTTTCCTCGCCATAGGCCACCAGGGTCGGATCGGTGTAGAAGCGGTGGATGATTGCCTCGAACAGGGCGTCGCGGAAGACGACGCAACGGCTCTTCGACAACCTGTTTCCGGCTTCATCAAAGGCCGAACGGCTGCGGCCGGCCAGCTGTTTCACGCGGGGATTGTCTGCCAACGCCATGAGGGTGTCGGGCTTGGCATCCGACATCTTCTCCACACGCTGATTCGAGAACATGGTCTGCTCCAGCAGGCTTCCCTTTTTCTTCAGGTCGGCACGGGGGGAGATGGTGAGGTCAACGGCCTTCTGATACGCCTTGAAGATCAGGCCGTCCACCTGCTCCTGCATGGACTTGATTTCGCCTTCGGTGGCGGCCTTGACCTTGACGAGCTGGCTGGCAAAGGTCACGAGCGGATCGATCTGTTGCCACGCTTCGATTTCCGATTTCTCGCGGTAGGAGCTGGCATCGGACGGGGAGTGGCCGCTATAGCGGTAGGTAATCGTGTCCAGCAGGACCGGGCCATCGCCGCGGGCCAGGATCTCCTTTTTGCGCCGGATGGCATCAATGACCGCCAGGGGATTGAAGCCGTCCACGCGTTCGGCGTGGAGCTGGTCGGGCCGGATGCCGGCGCCGAGGCGGGCGAGGACCTTGAAGCCCATTGTTTCGCCGACCGGCTGACCGCCCATGCCGTAGAAGTTGTTGAAGAAATTCATGATCAGCGGCAGACCCCCCTTGTGGGCGCCGTCCCAGAGTTCCTTGAACTGATCCATGGTGGCGAAGCAGAGCCCCTCCCAGACCGGGCCGCAGGCGGCGGACGCATCGCCGATATTGCAGACGACGATGCCCGGCCGGCGGTTCACCTTCTTGAAGAGGGCGGCGCCCACAGAAATGTCGCCGGATCCGCCCACGATCGCGTTGTTGGGATAGACGCCGAAGGGGGTGAAGAAGGCGTGCATGGAGCCCCCCATGCCCTTGTTGAAGCCGGCATCGCGTCCGAAGATCTCGGCCAGCGCCCCGTACAGCAGGAAGTCAATGGCGAGCTCCTTCACGCTACCATTAAATCCCTTCTCCACCACGCGGAGACAGGCGCCGTCAAAAAAAGTCTTCATGATCTTCAGCAAGGTGTCATCGTCCAGTTTCTGGATCGCGGACAGGCTTTTCGCCAGAATCTCGCCGTGGCTGCGATGGCTGCCGTAAATGTGGTCATCTACATCGAGCAGATAGGCCTGACCGACGGCGGCGGATTCCTGACCGATGGAGAGATGGGCCGGCCCGCGATGATTATAGGCAATGCCCTTATAGGCGCCCTGCAACTTGATCTCGTTCAGCATCAGTTCGAAGCCGCGGATGACGACCATGTCGCGCTGGATGCGCTTCAGTTCATCCTTCCCGTACTGCTTCAGCTCATCCTTCACCGTTTTATTGTACTGGTTCACCGGGATCGGCTGGAACTCCACAAATCCCGCTTTGCGCACGTCGTCCGGCATGATCATCTGATGTTTAGGCATCTTCGTTTCCTTTTTCTATGTTTATTCTGGATTCTGAATTCTCTCTGGTCATTTCCGGTGTCATCAATGACACGTTCTTCTCTTTAAAAAAGCTCTGCCACTCAGGCGTCGGCATTTGATCCGTCACCACGGTAGAAATCGAGTCCCAGCCCACAATCTTGTAGAGGGAGGGCGATTCGAATTTGGTATGGTCCAGGACCAGGATGGTCTCGCGGGCATGACGAACCGCAAGCCGGTAGAGGTGCGAGCTCTCGATATCGCTCGCGGCCAGTCCGAAATCCATCCCCACGCCATCGGCCCCGATGAAGGCCCGATAGCCCCGCAATTGCTCCATGGCTTCCATGGCCAGGGGGCCGATGGTGTCCATGCGATCGGCCCGGTATTGGCCACCCAGCATGATGATATTGACATCCGGAATTTGAGATAACTCCTCTGCCAGCCGGATCGAGTTGGCAATCACGGATAAACTGCGTTTGCCTTTCAACAGGCCTGCCATCTGGAATGTGGTTGTGCCGGAGTCGAGGAAAATCTGGTCGCCATCATGAATCAGGGTGACGGCCAATTCACCCACGATCCGCTTGGCTTCAATATTACGGATGTTTTTCGAGCGGAAAGAAAAATCCGCATGGCGCTTCAGCGTCGCCCCACCGTAAATCAGTTCCACTTCCTGCGCATCCGCCATGACCTTCAGGTCGCGACGCACCGTCGCCTCGGAAATGGACATTTCAGAGGCCAGTTCTTTAACCAGAACATGGCCGTTCCGGTAAATCCGCTCCAAAATAACCTCTTTACGCTGTTTGCCTGAATAAATCACGTCTCATGACTCCTTTTTTGCAAAACTGTGTACACATTTGCCATAAGTATTGCGTACTTGTCAACAAAATGTTGCAAATATATGTTTGACATATTTGTAAGTCAATGTGATAGTTTGGCCATTATTCAAGTAGAAGTGGTTTCATTGCCATTACAAAATTCGCAACTTAACAGGAGAAGCAGCTTATGTTTGAAGTCCAAATGCCTCAGGCCGGTCAATCCATGGAAGAGGGAACCATTGTGCGGTGGCTTAAGAACGAGGGTGATCAGGTTCTGGCCAAGGATATCCTTTTTGAAGTTGAAACCGACAAGGCTGTGGTAGAGGTGGAGGCCGGGCATGACGGGATTCTCCGGAAAATCATTATCCCCGTCGGGCAAATGGTGCCGATCCGTACCAAGGTGGGCTTGATCGGCGCGGCGAATGAACCGCTTCCGGCTGATGCGGGCGCGTCCGTACCTGTCTCCTCCCCTGCGCCGGCTCCTGCCGCAGCCGTGGCGGTAACAGGCGGCACGCTGGCCGATGTGTTGATGCCCCAGGCCGGGCAATCGATGGAGGAGGGGACCATTGTCCGCTGGCTGAAGCAGGAAGGCGACCAGGTCCAGGCCAAGGACATCCTGCTCGAGGTGGAGACCGACAAGGCCGTGGTGGAAGTCGAGGCCGGGCATGACGGCACGCTTCGCAAGATTCTGGTTCCAGTGGGCACAACCGTTCCCATCCGTACGCGCATCGCTCTGATCGGGGATGCCCATGCGGCCGTTCCGGCCGATGCCGTTGCCATGCCGGTTAAGTCTTCAGTGCCCGCCGCGGGCAAGTCTGTGGTATCCGTTCCGGTTGTGGTGGCCCCTGTTGCCACACCGGTCTCCGGCTCCGTGAAGGCCTCCCCCGCCGCGCGTAAAATCGCCGGCGAACGCGGGATCTCCCTTGCCGCTGTCGGCTCCGGCTCCGGCCCTGGTGGCCGCATCACCACGCGTGACCTTCCCGCTTCTGCTCCCGTCGCTGGAGGGACGACCTCCGTGTCGTCCGTCGCCCCGGTTGCGGCTCCTGCCACTTCCTCGGGCCAGTCCTCGCGTCGCCGGCTGACCCCGATGCGCAAGGCGGTCGCCCGCAACTTGCTGGCCTCAAAGCAGACCATTCCCCATTTCTATATGCAGATGACGGTCAATGCCGTGCCGATGGCCGAGTTGCAAAAATCCGAGAAGAGCAAGTATCAATGCTCGCTCAATGACTTTGTGACCAAGGCTTGCGCCAAGGCCATCCGGGAGTTTCCCGCCTTCCGCAGCCGGATTGAAAATGACGAGATGGTGGAGTTCAACGACGTCAATATCGGGATTGCGGTGGGCATGGATGAAGGCCTGGTGGTTCCGGTGATCCTGCGGGCGGATACGCTGGCCATCAAGGAGTTGGCCTCCGAGACGCGGCGTCTGGCCCAATCCGCCAAAACAGGCAAGATTGAGAATATGGGCAAGGGGGTCTTTACCATCACCAACCTCGGGATGTTCGGGATCGAGCAGTTCACGGCCATTGTGAACCCGCCCGAAGCGGCCATTCTGGCGGTGGGCGCCATGCGGGAAACCGTAGTGGTGCAGGATGGGGCAATGTGGGCGGGCAAGGTGATGACCGTGACCCTGAGCGCTGATCACCGGGTGGTGGATGGGCTGCCGGCGGCGAAATTCATGGCCCGTTTGAGGGAGTTGCTGGAGACCCCGGCACAGTTGGTGTAAAGAAAGAGGAATACAGAATCCAGGAGCCAGAATCCAGAATGAACAGCGCCTATCGTATTCATTCGTTCTTACCGCTCCCTATTCTGGATTCTGAATTCTGGATTCTGGATTCAAAAGATAAAGGAGCTATTGATGAGTAAACACTTTGACGTTGTCGTTCTCGGCGCCGGGCCGGGTGGATATATCGCCGCTTTGAAAGCCGCCCAGCTGGGTGCCTCGGTTGCCATTGTGGAGCAGGGGCCTCTCGGGGGAACCTGCTTGAATGTCGGGTGTATTCCCTCCAAGGCGCTGTTGGCCTCCGCGGAATTGATTCATTCCATCCGCGGCGCGGCGACGATGGGAGTCAAGGTCGCGGGCGAGGTGACGTTTGACTGGCCTGCGATCCAGGCGCGCAAGGACAAGGTTCTGCAAACCCTGCGGGGCGGCATCAAATCCCTGCTGGCGGCGCGGAAAGTCACTTCCATTCAGGGGCGCGGCAAACTGAACGGGCCTGGGAAAATCAGCATTGAAACCAAGGCCGGTCCGGAGGAGATTACCGCCGGCAAAATTATTCTGGCCGTAGGCTCCATTCCGGCACGGATTCCCGGCTGGCCCACCGATCCTGAGCGGGTCTGCACGAGCGACGAGTCCCTGCACTGGAAGACGTTGCCCGCCCGTCTCCTCATTGTTGGTGGCGGCGTGATCGGTTGTGAATTTGCCTGCATGATGCGTGAATTCGGTGTTGAGGTGTCGGTGGTGGAACTGATGCCACGGCTCCTGCCTGAACTGGACGAAAGTCTGGGCGAACCGCTCCAGAAGGCCTTTGCCAAGCGGGGCATCCAGTGTTTTACGGGGACCAAGGTGGAAACACTGACGGTGGGGGAGACGGTCAAGGCCGTGCTCAGCAACGGGCAGACCGTTGAAGCCGACCGCGTGCTGTTGTCCATTGGACGCCGCCCCAATACGGCCGATATCGGGTTGGAAACGGTGGGGCTGACCACGGAGCGCGGTTTTATCCGGGTGGATGATTACATGGAGACTCCCGTGAAGGGGATCTACTGTATCGGGGATGCCAATGGACGGTGTCTGCTGGCCCATGCCGCCTCGGCGCAGGGGGTCGCCGCCGTGGAGAATGCGCTGGGCCATGCCCACGCGTTCACGTCGCCCATTCCGTCGGCGGTGTATACCTTCCCTGAAATCGGCGCGGTGGGGTTGACGCAGGCCCAGGCCAGGAAGGCCGGCATTCCGATTGCCATTGGCGTGTTCCCTCTGGCGGCCTTGGGGAAGGCGATTGCCGTCGGTCACACCGAGGGCTTTGTCAAGGTGCTCCGTCACCGGGAGACCGGTGAACTGCTTGGGGTTCACATGTTGGGGCATAATGCCACCGAGTGTATTGCATCGGCCGGGGCCATGCTTCATAAGAAGGTAACCGTGCAGGAATTGGCCGAGGTGGTCTTTGCCCACCCGACGATCAGCGAGAGTGTCAAGGAGGCGGCTGAGGACGCCCTGGGGATGGCCTTGCATTTGCCCCCGCGCAAGGTGTTGCGGGTGGCGGCGGGGTGATGTGTGTAGTTGTTAAGTTGTCGAGTTCCTTGTTGTTAAGGGTGATATGAGGGGTAGATATCCCATCCCTAGCAACCTGACAACTTAACAATTAACAACTGAATTTATGGAGTAGGTATCAAGGTGATGAGGAGAAAATTTCCATGGCGAAGAAAAATCAGCAGGGAATGAATGCGTTGATTGAAGTATCCCGTCTCTATGGCGTGGATTCCAGTTTCGTGCTGGCCGGTGGGGGGAATACGTCCCTGAAGGTGGGCGATCGGCTCTTTGTAAAAGCCAGTGGGCATGCCCTGGCCACGATAACCGAAGAGGGATTTGTGGAACTTGACCGCAAGGCCCTGACCATTTTGCTCGAAAGCAAGCTGGACGCCCAGGCCCGGCGCCGGGAAGAGCAGTTCAAGGCCGCCATTCTCGCGGCCCGCATTTATCCTGAAAAAAACCAGCGGCCTTCCGTTGAAAGTGTCTTGCATCATTTACTCCCTTCCACCCTGGTGGTGCACACCCACTCGACGCTGGTGAATATGCTGACCTGCTCGAAGAACGGAAAGAATCTGACCCGTGCCTGGTTCGGCGATGAGGTGCTCTGGATTCCCGTCTGTGATCCCGGTTTTGTGTTGGCGCAGTTAGTTCAGAAAGAGATGAATGCGTATATGCGTCGTACCGGGCGAAAATACCCGCCGGTGGTGTTCATTCAAAACCACGGGCTGATTGTCTGCGGTGATACCGCGGCTGAGATTCGTCAGCATACCGATAAACTGATTGCCAGGATTTCCGGCAAGATCAACGACGGCTCGGCAGGGACGCCTCGCCCTGCCAAAAATCAGGCGATTCCTGAAAGCGAGACCATCAACATCATGGGTCCGGCCTTGCGTGGTTTATTGGCGGAGAGCGGGGAGACCCTCAAGATTGTGGCCTTTGATGATTCCGAAGCCGTGCAGAGTGTCGTGTCGCATCCCAAGGGCAAGCAATGGGCAACGTCCGGCACCCTGACCCCGGATCATATTGTTTACTGCAACTCGTTTCCCTTGTGGTTCGAGTGCCCCAAGGACCGGTCGGCCGCCACGGTGGTGGAGGCCTTGCGCAAAGCGGTAAAAGCCTACGTCAAAAGCTATCGGTGCACGCCCCGGGTGGTTCTGGCGGGCGGGATAGGGATGTTTGCGGCGGGCGATGATAGTGCGCAGGCCAACACCACGCGGCAGGTCTACACGGATGCCATCCGGATCATGGCGGGGGTGGCGAAGTTGGGCGGGATCCAGTATCTGCCCGAGGCGCAGCGCTCCTTTATCGAAGCCTGGGAAGTGGAGTCCTACCGGCGCCAGATCGCCAAGGCGGGCCAGAAGGCTGGACGAGCGGCCGGCAAGGTGGTCATTGTGACCGGTGCGGCGCAAGGCTTTGGCTTTGAAATCTCAAAACAGCTGGCAGCCGAGGGAGCGCATGTGGCGCTGCTGGATCTGAATGCCGGGGGCACTCTGGCGGCGGCAGAGGCGCTGTCGCAGCAATATGGGGCCGGACGCATGATCGGGGTGGCTGCGAATGTGACCAGCGCCGGCTCCATTGAGGCGGCACTGCAGGTGGTCATCCGCTCGTTTGGCGGGTTTGATGCCTTTGTCTCCAATGCCGGCGTGCTGAAGGCCGGCAGTGTGAAGTCGCTGAAGTCAGATGATTTTGATTTTGTGACCGCGGTGAATTACAAGGGCTATTTCCTGTGCGTGCAGAAGGCGGCACCGGTCCTGGCGGTCCAGCATCTGGCCAGCCCTGAATACTGGAGTGACATTATCCAGATCAACTCCAAGTCCGGACTGGAGGGGTCCAACAAGAACGGGGCTTATGCCGGCAGCAAATTCGGCGGGATCGGGCTGACCCAGTCCTTTGCCATGGAGCTGATTGAGGACAACATCAAGGTGAACGCCATCTGCCCGGGAAATTTCTTTGATGGGCCGCTCTGGTCGGATCCGGTGAACGGTCTGTTTGTGCAGTATTTGCATACCAAAAAAGTGCCCGGCGCCAAAACGATTGAGGACGTCCGTCGCTTCTATGAAAACAAGGTGCCGATGCGCCGTGGCTGCATGGCTCAGGATGTGATGAAGGCGATTTATTATATTATGGAACAAAAGTATGAAACCGGTCAGGCCGTGCCCGTGACGGGTGGTCAGGTAATGCTGTCTTAAAACAAAAAAGAAAGAGAACCCCCTATGTCCGCAACCGCTCTTCCCAAAACCCAGTATGCCGTGCAATTGGTCGGGCCCGGTGAGCTCAAGCTCAACCCAGCCAAGCCTGTTGTGGCGCCCGGCCCCCATCAGGTGCTCGGTCAGATTGAATCGGTCTGTCTCTGCTTCTCCGATTTGAAGCTTCTTAAGCAGTTTTCCCAGCATCCCCGGAAAAGCGAGGTTCTCAGTGGCCTGGCTCCGGAGGTGTTGAAGGAGATTACTAGTTATGTGCCCGGTGAGAAGCCGACGGTGCCCGGCCATGAGACGGTGATCCGGATCGTGGCGGTGGGTGACCAGGTCAAGCAGCATCAGGTGGGTGAACGGTGTCTGGTTCAGACGGACTACCGGCCTTTCCTGACCGCCGGGTCCAATGCGGCGTTCGGCTACAATTTTGAGGGAGCTCTTCAGGAATATGTGGTGATGGATGAGCGGGTAATTGTGGATCCGGCTTCCGGCGAACGGTTCCTGATTCCTGCCCCGGAGGGCCTCAGTGCCTCGGCCGTTGCGCTGGTGGAGCCCTGGGCCTGTGTGGAGAACTCTTATGTCACGCCTGAACGCCAGACAGTCAAGGCGGGCGGGAAACTCGCGGTGGTGGTGGATGGCGACCACCGGATGGCGGGGATTGCGGAGAGTATGTCGCCCAAGGGGTTGCCGGCGGAAATATTCGCCGTCTGCGCCGATCAATGTGACAAGACGCTGGCGAAGCAGTTCAAGATCCCGGTCAAGCGCCTGAACACGGTGGCGGAAATGCCGAATGAATCCTTCGACGATATTATTTATTTCGGCAAAGACAAAAAAATCATAGAGCTGCTGAATGATAAACTGGCGGCCAGTGGCCTGATCAACATTGTAACCGGTGGCGGCCGGATTGGCGCGCCAGTGTTGGTCGGCGTGGGGCGGGTTCATTACGGAATGACGCGCTGGATCGGAACGACGTCCCCGTCGGCGGCGGACTCCTACAAGGTGATTCCCCCGACTGGTGAAATCCGGGCGAACGATACGATCTGCGTGACCGGGGCAGGCGGCCCGATGGGGCAGATGCATGTCATTCGCGATTTGTGTGCCGGGCTGCCCGGGGTGGTGATGACGGCTGTCGACTTTGATGATGCCCGTCTGGCCAATCTGATGGCCAAGGCGCGTCCGATGGCGGTGGCCAATCGGGCGACCCTTGGAGCGGTGAACCCTAAAAACGAAACCCTTAAAGGACCGTTCACCTATCAGGTGGTGATGGCGCCGATCGGGGCGTTGGTGGTCGATGCCATCAAGAACAGCGCCGCGGGCAGTCTGATCAATATTTTTGCGGGCATTCCCGCCAATGTGAAGCATGAACTGGATCTGGATACCTATATCAAGAACCGGTGTTACATGTTCGGGACCAGTGGTTCCACGATCCGTGACATGAAGATTGTGCTGGGGAAGGTGGTGGCCGGTCAGTTGGATACCAACAGTTCGGTGGATGCCGTGTCCGGCATGGCGGGGGCCCTGGAGGGGTTGGCCGCAGTTGAAAACCGGACCCTGGCGGGGAAGATCGTGATCTATCCGGCCCTGCATGAACTCGGGCTGGTGCCCTTGAATACGCTGGCCAAGGAGTTCCCGTCCGTTGCGGCAAAATTGGACCACGGAAACTGGTCGCAGGCGGCGGAGCAGGAGTTGTTGAAGCGGGCAAAGTAAAAGGTTCCCTCTCCCCTCGAGGGAGAGGGCTAGGGTGAGGGGATGATATTCTATGACCGTGGACCTGCTTAATAGTGATTCCAAAGCGATGCGGCTCCAGCATTTGCGTGCCATGGTTCAGGCGCAGCGCGAGGCGGGCGGGGCGACCCCGCGTACGGAGGAGGTGAACAACCACATCCATACCCAGTACTCGTTCTCTCCCTACTCCCCCGCGGCGGCGGCCTGGCAGGCCGCCCGGGCCGGACTGCAGGCGGCCGGCATCATGGACCACGATTCCATTGCCGGGGCAGAGGAGATGCTGGAGGCGTGTAAGATCATCGGGATCGGCTCCACCGCCGGATTTGAACTGCGGGTGGATTGTGGTGGCACCGCCCTGGCAGGCCGTAAAATCAACAACCCGGATTCCCTGTCGATAGCCTACATGGCAATTCACGGGATTCCCCGACTGGCGATTCCGGAAGTGGCCCGTTTTCTCGAGCCGCTTCAGAAGGCCAGAAACCTGCGCAACCGGGTGATGGTCGCTCTGCTCAACGAACGCCTGAAAGAACTGGGTGTGCCGTCGATTGATTATGAGCGTGATGTCTATGCGTGCTCCCTGGCCGCACAGGGCGGCGCGATCACGGAACGCCATATTCTCGCGGCACTGGCCCGGAAGCTGATCGATTTGGTTGGTCGCGAGGGCCAGGTGGTTGGGTTTCTCAAGACCCGTTTGAAACTCGATCTGCCCGACAAGATGGTGGCTGTGCTGAGTGATCCGGCCAATCCCCATTATCTTTACGATTTGCTGGGGATCCTCAAAGCCTCGTTTCTTCCCTCCTTTTTCATTCAGCCGGGATCCGATGAATGCATCCCGGTCCGGCAGGCGGTGAACTTTGCGCTTCAGATCGGGGCCATTCCCGCCTATGCCTATCTGGGTGATGTGACGGCCTCGCCCACAGGGGATAAGAAGGCCGAGAAGTTCGAGGATGACTATCTGGATCTGCTGTTTGAAGAACTGGTTAAACTGGGATTCAGGGCGGTAACCTATATGCCCCCTCGTAACAGCCTCGTTCAGTTGCAACGCGTGCAGGGGCTCTGCGCCCGATCGGGCCTGATGGAGATCTCCGGAGTGGATATCAATTCTTCCCGGCAGTCATTCAGTTGCCCTGAGATCATGCAGCCGGCCTTCCGTCACTTGATTGGTGCCACCTGGGCGTTGATTGCCCATGAAAAGCTGGCCAGTTGTGAGGCGCATCTCAGCCTCTTTGATCCTGCGAACCCCTGTGCCGCCATGCCCCTGGTTGACCGCTTGCAGATCTATGCCAAGGTGGGCGCCGCGATGGATCCCTGCCATCCCGAGGAGGTCTTAACAGTAGCCGCCCGGTTATTCCCCGGCACGTTTACCGACGTCAAGCGGTCGTGTTAAATGAAGCGGCATGGGCCTCGCGCTGGGCGAGTTCCAGGTCGAATTCCGTCATGACGCGCGCGAGTTCCTTGAAGGTGATTTTAGGCTTCCAACCAAGGGCCTTCATGGCCTTGCCGGGGTCACCCAACAGGTAATCCACTTCAGCGGGACGATAAAAACGCGGGTCGATTTTGACGTAATCCTGCCAGTTGAGGTTCAGGTGGCCGAAGACCTCGTCCAGAAAGGCCCGGACGCTGTAGGATTCGCCGGTGGCCACCACGTAATCGTCAGGCTTTTCCTGCTGCAGCATCAGCCACATGGCTTCAACATAGTCGCGGGCATGGCCCCAGTCGCGTTTGGCGTCGAGATTGCCGAGGGCCAGCGTCTTCTGGAGGCCCACCTTGATCCGGCCGGCGGCCCGGGTGATTTTACGGGTCACAAAATTTTCGCCACGCCGTTCGCTCTCGTGGTTGAAGAGGATGCCATTGCTGGCGTGCATGCCGTACGATTCACGATAGTTGACCGTTTGCCAGAATCCGGCCACTTTGGCCACGGCATAGGGGCTGCGGGGGTGGAACTGGGTGGCTTCGCTTTGAGGGGGCTTGGCCGCCCCGAACATCTCGGAGGAGGAGGCCTGGTAAAAACGGACTTTCGCGCCCGTCGCGTTGTTATAGTCGCGAATGGCTTCCAGCACCCGCAGGACACCCAGACCTGTGACATCAGCGGTATATTCCGGCTGATCAAACGAGATGCGGACGTGGGATTGGGCGGCCAGATTATAAACCTCGTCAGGCTGAACCTTGGTCATGACATGACGCAGGGAAGAGCTGTCGGCCAGATCGCCGTATTCAAGGCGGAGGTTCAGATTCCGGTCAAGGAGGTGGTCGATCCGGGTGCGGCTGATTGAGCTGGAACGGCGGACAATGCCGGTGACCTCATAGCCCTTCTGTAGAAGCAATTCCGCAAGATATGAACCATCCTGCCCCGTGATCCCTGTAATCAGCGCTTTTTTTGCATTACTCATAATAGTCCCCTTGTTCGTAAAGTTCGGGAAGAGTAATGGGAAAGCGTCCCTATGAAAAGCGTAAATTAAGGCTTGGCCGGAACGGCCTCAAAGCCGTCTGCGGCTCGCTCTCTTTTGAGCGCCGCTTCAAACTCTGATTTCGGGCAACGCATGAGCACATAGACATCATAAAATCGCAGGGCGGTATCGCCGTACCAGCTACGGGCCCACCAGCTTGGGCCATACTGCCAGATGGTGTAGCAGATCAGGGCTTGATCAACGTCATGAAGCCGGATTTGGGTGGTATGGGTGGCCTGGGGGGTCAGGGTGGTTTTGGATTCAACTTTACCGGTGGTTTGAACGGCTTTGTGTGAATTCTGAATGACCTGCGGCACATTCGGCATGCCGGCCTGGGTCGAACTGTACTTGTCGCTACGACTGGTCCGGTAAATGTCCTCGGCGGCTACTCCGGCCCGTTCTGCCAGTTTGCGAATGGCGTCATGGCGGGCATCATTAATGCCCTCTTCCAGGACCAGCGTATAAGTGGACATTCCGCTGGCATAGATGTAGTTGGTGGGGTCGCAGTTCGAGGCAAGGGAGGTGTCAGCTACCCACTTCGGCGGGGTGACACTGCCTTCAATGATCTTAATAGAGCTACAGCCTGAACCCACACCCAACGCCAGCGTGATCGCTAAAAGACAAATATGTTTCATCAGGAATCCTTTCGTTATTTTAATAGACTTTTTATGCCACGCCGGTTTTTGGGCGGATCGGCTAGATTACTATCAGACCAGCCTTTTTCCCATAATCCATCGGTGGTTTCACTTAAAGCGGCCTTGCGACGGGCTGACTCCGTTTCAATTTCTTCCGGGGAATCAAGGACGTAAGGTGTGATAAAGACCACGATTTCCGCTCGCTTGCCGGTATCACTATGTGAGCCAAAGAGGAAACCCAGAAATGGGATTTTGCTGAGGAACGGAATACCGCTCTTATTTTCGATACTGTTTTTTTCAACAAGCCCGCCCAGGATAATGGTTTCCCCGCTTCTGACAGAAACCGAGGCATTCATTTCACGGGAGGCGACGATGGGCCATTCATTGTTGCCGCCCGTTCCGTCACTGATAGTCTGGGTGCCATTGACGTTCTCGATTTTCTGGGCAATTTCCATGACGACAAACTTCTTGGCATTGATGCGGGGTGTCACGGTTAATGTCAGACCTACTTTCCGGGATTCAACATTGGGGATGGCTTGTTGCTGTGCCCCGGAAACATAACCGGAATAACTGACCCCTTTGTAAAAATAGCGCTCTTCGGAGACGTCGATCTTCGCCTCTTTGTTGTCGGTAGTCAGGATTACCGGTGATGCGATAATTTTTGAGCGGTTGTCACTTTGTGACATTTTGATCACCGCATCAATATTGAGTCCAAATTGCGTGAAATAATATG
>JBIKMI010000352.1:0-2847 GCA_044359285.1 Kiritimatiellia bacterium | reverse complement strand
GCATCCGGACACCTTTGTCCTGGCCTACCAGGGGGACGGGGATCTGGCGTCTATCGGGACGGCGGAAATCATTCACGCGGCCAACCGGGGCGAGAACATCACCACTATTTTTGTGAATAATGCCATTTACGGCATGACGGGGGGGCAGATGGCGCCCACCACCCTGGTGGGGCAGAAGGCGACCACCTGCCCGGGTGGGCGGGATGTTTCCGCCGGCATGGGTTATCCACTCAAGGTGTGTGAACTCCTGCAGAGCATTGGGGGGGTGGCCTATCTGGCGCGCACCACGGTGCACACGCCGGCCAATGTGGTCAAGACCAGGCAGGCCATCAAGAAGGCCTTTGAGGTGCAACTCAATAAACAGGGATTTTCGCTGGTGGAAGTCCTTACCTCCTGTCCTGTCAACTGGGGGATGTCGCCTGTGGAGGCGCTTGATTTTGTTGATCAGAACATGGTGCCTCAGTATCCCCTGGGCGAGTACAAGGTCGGCGGCCTCTGCGTGTCGCCGGCGGTTTAGGAGAAGATCGCGATGGAGCATCGATGCATATTTTCCGGGTTTGGGGGACAGGGTGTGATTTCACTGGGCGCCTTGGTGGCCAATGCCGGCGTGGTGGATAAACGTCATGTGACGTTCTTTCCCTCGTACGGGATCGCCATGCGCGGCGGCATGGCGTCGTGCACCGTGATCGTGTCGGATCAGGAGATCGGGTCGCCGATCGTGAATGAGCCCTCCGTCATGATGGTCATGGATGAGGCCTCGCATGAGTACTTCCATGACAGGGTCGCTGCCGGTGGCTGGCTTTTTGTGAATTCAAGTCTGGTAACGAAACGGAGCTCCCGCCCGGATGTCCACGCGGTGTATGTCAATGCCACCCGTATTGCCACCGGGCATGGGGATGTCCGTATGGCGAATATGGCGATGCTGGGGGCTGTCATCCGGTTGACGGGCCTTGTTTCGTGTGGGGCTGTGGAAACGGCCATAAATAACATTTCTTCAGTCAAGCTCAGCAAGCTGATCGCTAAGAATATGCTCGTTATGAAGCAGGGGTTTGAAGAGGCCCAACAGGCCGGGAGTTAACAATGGCATCCAAAATTGATTTTGATAAGTTGTCGTTTTCCATTACGCCCGGTGACGTGATGTTCATCAGTAAATGCAAGCCCGATGGGGTGTGGGATTCAGGCGCCTATCTGCCGTACGGGGATATTCCCATCTCGCCGGCGGCAGGCGTTCTCAATTATGGACAGGGCTTGTTCGAGGGGATGAAGGCCCTGCGGACGAAAGCCGGGAACGTGGTGTTGTTCCGGCCCGCAGAAAATGGCAAGCGTATGGCGGAAGGCGCACACCGGGTCTGTATGCCCGCCTTCCCCGTGGAGGCGTTTGTCGGGGTGATCTGCGAGATCGTCCGGCGGAATGTGGACTTTGTCCCCCCCTATGGGAAAGGCAGTCTTTACATCCGCCCCTGTTTGTGGGGAACGGGTCCGGTATTAGGGGTCTCCCCTGCGCCGGAATTCACCTTTATGGTGTATGTCTCGCCTGTGGGGCCGTATTTTAAAACGGGCTTCAAGCCGATCAAGCTGGAGATTACCCATGACTTTCATCGTGCTGCCCCGAAGGGGACCGGCGGGGTGAAGGCCATTGGCAACTATGCCGGCGCCATGTTGCCGGCCAAAATCACCAAGGCGAAGGGCTTCAATGAATGTATCTATCTCGATGCCCGGGAGGAGAAATTCATTGAGGAGGTCGGGGCGGCCAATTTCTTCTGTGTCAAGGGCCGCACGGTGGTGACGCCCAAACTGGGTTCGATCCTGCCCGGGATCACCCGCCAATCCGTGATGCGGATTGCGCAGGATGTCATGGGCTTGCAGGTGGTGGAGAAGAATGTGTCGGTCGAGGAAGCGCTCAATGCCGATGAGGCATTTTGTTCAGGTACCGCCGCCGTGATCAGCCCCATCGGGTCAATCACGTATAAAGACCGGGAAAAAGTATATCATCATTTCGAAGTGGGGCCCGTAACGCAGGAGTTGTATCACCATCTCACCCGCATCCAGTTGTGCGAGGAAGAGGACCGGTTCGGCTGGATCGTCACGGTGATTTGACCGGTTAGCGTGATGTCTAAATTCCTTATACTCCTGTGCCTGGTGGCCCTGTCGGCATGGGCGCGCGTTCCTGAGCCGGAGCCAGGCCAGCCGGGCGTGCTGCTGGAGTTCTTTTTCGAGACGGGCTGTGCGAGTTGTGCGGAAGTCCGGCAGACGGTCCTGCCTGAATTGGCGCGCCGCTATTCGGGCTACTACGACCTGCGCGAGCGGGACATTGGCATTCAGTCAAATTATCTTGCGTTGGTGCATTACCAGGAGCTTGCCGGGGTTGAGGATAACGAGCCTGTAAGTATGGTGGTCGGGGGGCGGACCTACCTCGCCGGGGTCGCACGTATCAAGGCACAGGTGTTCCCTGCGCTCGAACAGGCGCTGGCCAGGCAGTTGTCAGAGGGCCTTGGGGAAGCCGGTCGCGATGCCACTCCCCCGGTTCAGGCGGAGGGCACCCGGGGGGTGCAACAGCGGGTTGAGCGGTTTACCTTCCCGGGGGTAATCGTGGCCGCCGCCATTGACAGCATGAATCCCTGTGCGATTGCCTCGTTGGTGTTCTTTATGAGCCTCCTGTCGGCGGCACGCATGGGAGTGGCCCGGATGTGGGTGTCCGGGCTGGCCTTTCTGGCCGCCTGTTTTGTGACGTATCTGGGAATCGGGTTCGGGCTCCTGCACGTGCTGGGCTTTGTGACGGCCATCCGGGAATGGCGGGGGATCCTGGACGGGGCGCTCATAGCGGTTATGGCGGGGTTTGCATTCTTC